>JAJYBT010000552.1 GCA_021778875.1 Acidobacteriota bacterium
TCATGCGGCAGCATAGGCGCGCCGCCGTCGCGTTTGAATTTGCGGCCCAGGCGTGGTCCCAGAACGATTGATCCTGCCAGAGCGATGAAGCCGCCGATGGTGTGCACCACGGTGGAGCCCGCAAAGTCATGAAAGCTCTGGCCGAGGCTGGGCAGGAAGTTGCCCGGCGTACCCATGGTCGCAAGGAATCCGTCCGGGCCCCACGCCCAGTGGCCGATGATGGGATAGATAAAGCCAGAGACGCCCAGCGAGTAGAGCAGGTCGCCGACAAAGCCAGTGCGGCCGATCATGGCTCCCGATGTGATGGTCGAGCAGGTGTCGGCGAAGGCAAACTGGAATATCCAGACGGCGAGGAATGCGACGCCGGTGGACTCATACGTTTCAGGCGCGCCCTGCAGGAAGAACCAGTGATAGCCGATGAAGCCGTTGCCGTGGCTGAACATGAAGGCAAAGCCGATGGCGTAGAACAGAATGCCGCACAGACACGTATCTACGATACATTCCATGAGCACGTTGACTGTTTCGCGCGAGCGGCAGAAGCCTGCCTCGAGCATGGTGAAACCCACCTGCATGCCGAAGACCAGGAACGCGGCGATCAGCGTCCACGCCGTATTCACCGGGTTCACAACATCGGCAGCCTTCAATGTGCTGTCAGCAGCCATGACCTTGGCGAAAAACAGGCCGCTAACGGCTGCCATAGTCACCAGGGTGGCGCCGACGCCCGCAATTTTCCCGGCAAACAGAGAGGCGCCGTAACGCTGCCACTCCGGTTGACGCAGACGTTCTGACAGGCGCGATAACTTTTGTGAAAGGGATAGGGATTCCCCTCGCCGCACAATGGTTTTCATCGTGTAGATCCTCCATTCAGAATTTGTATTCGTAGAACCCTTTGCAGCCAGACACGACGGACGCGGGGACCGCCATCTTACATGGGAGATATGAATCAAAATCCTGGCTTTAGCACTTCCTCAAAACAGTTCGGAGGCTGGAGTCGCCAACGAAAACATTGCAAACACCTGCGCTTCTGTCGCCAATGTCCCTCCGCAAAGTCGAGAATGGCTGTGCCGGTTGCCTGCAGATGAGCCTGTGCCCGGATTCCTGCAACTTGATTGCAGAAAACGAGCGGGCCTGGGTTGAACGATGCGGTTGCAGTATGCCGTCGCAGAGAGAGCAACGCCCCTGTGTAGCGCGCCTGCGATACACCTGCACTGTCTGAATTGCGACCAATTGCCGAGCGGTATGAAGTGAGACTAGAGGCAGCGCAGCAGGATTACAACCTATGCTTTGGTATAGTCGCGCGCAACTGAGGCGATGCACACAACATAAGCCCCCGGCTCTGTCGAGGATTTGTCCTCAGCTCAGCGGGCCGGCCCACGACGGCGACTTGACGCGCTCGCACATCTTCACCAGTTCCGCCAGCGAGCCCGCTTTCATCTTTTCCATCACGTGCCGCCTGTGCAGCTTCACGGTGATTTCGCTCAGGCTCAGCTCTGCGGCGATCTGCTTGTTCAGCAGGCCCGCAGTCACCATCGCCATCACCTCGCGCTCCCGCTCGGTGAGCGATGCAATGCGCGCGCGAATCGAGTTCAGAATCGCTTCTTCCTCGCGCCGCGCACGGTCCGTCGCAAATGCCTGTTCCACAGCGTGCAGCAGCTCTTCCTTCTGGAAAGGCTTGGTCAGAAACTCCACTGCGCCCGCCTTCATCACCTTGCGCACCATGGGAACGTCGCCGTGCGCGGTCATGAAAATCACAGGAATCTCAATGCCTGCCGCCTTCATCCGCTCTTGAAATTCCACGCCGCTCATCCCCGGCAGCCGCGCATCCAGCAGCAGGCAGCCCGCCAGCTCGCCGCTCCACCGCGCGCGAAACGCCTCGGCCGAGGGAAAGCATTTCGCGCCAATTCCCACCGCGTCCAGCAAGTTGCACAGCCCTTCGCAAATCGATGCGTCATCGTCCACGATGAAAACCATCTCGCGCGCTCGCATTGCATCGCCTGCTTTCTCTGTCATGACTGCGCCCGCAGCGTGAATTGAAACATCGCGCCGCCCTGTGCGGAGTTCTCCACCCAGAGCCGCCCATCATGCTCTTCAACAATGCTGCGGCAAATCGCAAGCCCCATGCCCGTGCCGTGCGCCTTGGTGCTGAAGAACGGTTCAAAAATCCTGCCTGCAATCTCCGGCGCAATGCCCGGTCCGTTGTCTTCCACCGCCACAAGAATCTCGCCTTTGCCGTGTACCTCGGTGCGGATCGTAAGCTCGCGCGGCCTCGCCGCCTGCATCATCGCATCCATGCCATTCGTGGCCAAGTTCAGCAGCACCTGCTGGATCTGCACCGGATCCATCGCCAGCTTTGGAATGTCTTCCTCCAGCAGCAGTCGAATCGACACATCGCGACGAATCGCCTCGTCGCGCAGCAGCCGAGCCAGTTCCTGAATCAGCCCGTTGATATCCACCAGCTCTCGCACGTGCGCTTCCTTGCTGAACAAGGCGCGCACGCGACGCACTACGGCGCTGGCGCGGGTGCTTTCCTGCACAATCTTCTCTGCGGTTGTCGAGGCCTTCTCAAGATTTGCCGGTTCGCAGCGCAGCCACTCGCGGCAGGCGTATGCGTGCGTCACCACGGCCGTGAGCGGCTGGTTCAGTTCATGCGCAATCGATGCCGCCATCTCGGCCAGGCTCATGGTGCGCGAAAGCTGCGAAAGCTCTTCCTGCGCCAGAGCCAGTTTCTGCTGCGCGCGGTGCTGCTGCTCGACATCGATGTGCGTGCCATACCATCGCGCAATCCGCCCATCCTCCGCGCGTTGCGGAATGCTGCGCACCAGGAACCAGTGATAAACACCATCCCCGCCGCGCACCCGCGCCTCCACCTCAAACTGCCCGCCGCATGCGAGCGCCGTCTGCCACGCCTGGCGAAACAGCAGCTCGTCCTCCGGATGGAGCGCGTGGAAAAATGCCTCGCCGCGCAGTTGCTCCATCGGCTTGCCAATGTAGTCGCGCAGATGCTGATTGCAATACTCAATGCTTCCAGCCGCGTCGGCGCGCCATATCTGTTGCGGAATGGCCTCAGTCAGCAGCCGCAGTTGCCGCTCGCTCTCCTGAATCTCGACGTTCGAGCGCACCAGCTCCGCAGTGCGCTCCTGCACCTTGCTTTCAAGCTCGTCGCGGGCGCTCCTGATGGCGTTCTCTGCCCGCTTTCGCGCCGAACTCACCACCGTGATGGCGATCGCGCACGCAATGAATGCCGCAAGAAAGCTTTGCGACTCCTTCCCAACAGAGATTGAAAACAACGGAGGAACAAAGAAGTAGTCAATCAATAAAGAGGAAAGCACCACCGCAACGGCGCCCGCGATGATGCCTCCAAACCATGCGCTCCCCATGACCGCGCCAAAAAAAAGAAACACGAACGGATAAGCGATGATGTGCTGCAGCGGAAAGGTCCACAGCAGCGCCACAAGCACAAAGCAGCCCGCAATGGCGCACGGCTTCAGCGCGTACTCCATCGTCCATCGCGAAACCCGGTTCGCCTCCGCTGCCGTCATGCTGGCATCATAACCTGATCCGCGCAGCAGCC
>JAJYBT010000553.1 GCA_021778875.1 Acidobacteriota bacterium
TCCGTCAAGCGCCAGCTCACCACCCGCGCCGCCATCGAAAGCTACCTGAAAGAGAAGTTCAGCGAAGACGAAGACGCCAAACGCATGCAGCGCAGCGAGATCGTGCTGAAGAAATTTGGCATGCTGGACCGCGATTTCGACCTGAAACCGTTCCTGCTTTCCCTGCTCAAGGAGCAGATTGAAGCCTATTACGACCCCAAGACGAAGACCGTCAACCTGCTGGACTGGGTGAGCGCGGACGAGCAAAAACCCGTGCTGGCGCACGAACTGACGCATGCCTTGCAGGATCAGCATGTGGACATGGGCAAGTGGAGCGACCAGACGCCGCCCGATGTTTCGGTCAACTCAAGCGGCGACACGGAGCACCTGGCCAAGGACGAGTTGGATACGGCCCGCAACGCCGTTGCAGAGGGCCAGGCAATAGCGGTGATGATGGACAGCATTCTGAAGCCCATGGGCCACAGCCTCATCCAGGACCCGGAGGTGGTGGAGCTCATCAAGCAGCAGATGACCGGCTCCTCCGACTCGCCCATTCTTGCTCGCGCCCCGCTTCTGCTCTCTGAATCGCTGCTCTTCCCCTACCGCGAGGGCCTCAGCTTTGAGCAGGATGTGTGGATGGACAAGGGACAGACCGCGGCCTTCAGCGGCGCGCTCGACCACCCACCCACATCCAGCTGGGAGATCATGAACCCACGCGCCTACGAGAAGGGCGAGACGCCGCCTGTGCCCCTGTTGCCCGACATACATCCGCTGGTCGATAAGCTCTACCAGCCGTATGACATCGGCCAGGTGGGCCAGCTTGACCTGCACATTCTTGCCGGCATTTTTGGCGGAGAGGAAGCCGCCCGCAACGTTACGCCGGCGTGGGATGGCGGGATCTACTGGGCCGGCCAGTTGCGCAACGCCTCGCCGGCTGAGCAGGCCAGCACCAAATCCATTGCCCTGTTGTATTTATCGGCCTGGAAAAACACCGCCTCGGCACAGGGCTTTGCCCGCCTTTACACCAGAGAACTGGGCCGCAAGTACTCCGGGCTCAAGCCTGACATGGCGGCGCAAAGCACTGCGCCCACGAGCAACGGCGAAGCGGAGCAGGTCTTCTCAACCGACGAAGGGCCGGTGGTAATCACCACGCGCGGCAAAATGGTCTTTGTTTCGGAAAGCTTCCCGCTCAGCCTGGCGCGCAGGCTGGCTGCGCTCATTCTGGACGCGCAAGGCACAGGGGCGATGCAGCAGGCCAAACAGCCTGGCGGTTCCAGCGACACTGCGCTGGCTGCTGCTTCTACGCTCAGCGGAGGGCTGGTCCATTTATTTGCCCATTGCGGGGTCATGAAATCAGTAGTCGATGCGGAGCGCATCGCCGCTTATCGAGCGCAATAATTCCCTGCCTACCGCAACTACTTA
Source organism: Acidobacteriota bacterium (assembly GCA_021778875.1). Next base: position 1,402 of record JAJYBT010000553.1, read on the forward strand.
ATTCACTGGGTGTTAAGCAATTCGGGAATGTAGTTCAGGGGGAATTATGAGGATCGTTCTCGCGGGATTGCTCCTTGCGGTTGCGCCATTGTTTGGCCAGGACGCCGCGGGTATCGCGACGCAGACAGCAATGGACCAGGCGCAGATGGCGAACCAGCAAGCGATGGACCAGGCGCAGATGGCGAACCAGCAGGCAATGGATCAGGCGCAGATGGCCAGCCAGCAGGCAGCCAACTCCACGTGGGACACAGAGACCGGCATGCCTTTGACACGCGAGCCGGTCCTGTCCGTCAAGAGCGGCCCGGTGAAGGCAGGCACAACCGTGCGGATCAAGTCTCCCACACACTATGCCGCCATTTATTACACGACCAATGGATGGACGCCAACGCAGGAGTCACGCCGCTACAAAGGGCCCATCACGATCCGGACCGATTCCGTGCTGCAGGTCATCGCGGTTGCGCCCGGCATGGCGCCGAGCATGATCAAGCGCGCGGAATACAGGGTGGCCGGCGTACCGCCCGAACCCATGCCGCAAGCAATTGAAGTGGATGGCATCCTCAGGGCCGGCACGCGCATTCATCTGGTTACTGCGCAGGCGGTCAATTCCAAATCGGCAGATGTGGGCGACAGGATTCGGCTCAAGCTCGATCAGGACATCAAGTTGAATGGACGCGTGATTGCCGCTAAAGGTACGCCCGTTGAGGCAACCATCACGCAGGCTGACGCAGCAGCACATGCAGGCGAGCCTGGCGACATCGCGTTCGAGGTACATTCGATCCGTGTGGGTGAAATCAAGGTGCCGCTCAGTGGCGGCGAAACGCTGGAAGGGCCCAGCCACTTTACGCGCACCAGGGCTCTCGTCTTGATCCCGGGAGCTGGCGTGGCAGGGTTGCTGCTCAAAGGCGATGAAGCCATGATTAAGCCCGGCATGATTCTGACCGCATCCGTAACTCAGGACACGCCCCTCCAGGAATAGGCGCGCTGCATTGCCTGTTTATCGTATTCGCATGGCACCGGCATTTCGCACTTGTCAACCGACGCGGACTCTGCTCATCTGTTCCTGTCGCACTTCAGTGAGGCGCCTATGAGACGTATGCTCGTGGTCCTCCTCGCCGGCTGCGCCCTCGCCTGCGGCCGGGATGCCAACGCCCAGGCCCTTGGCGAAGCGGTCCAGATTGACCGGCAATCGATGCAGGGCGTGGGAGCTTCCCCGCATGCCAAAATCCCGCTGGGGATGAACGGGACGGAATCGGCTCCGGGACAGATGACGATAGACAATGCCGACGGGCCACGCCCGCTGCCGGACTGTGGCTGCGCGAAGGAGCCGGTCTTTTCTGTGACGACGAGCGCGCTGGCGGCGGGAACGCAGGTGAGCATTACGAGCCCGTCGCCTGACGCGGTGATTTTCTATACCACCGACGGCTGGACGCCGACGCCGGATTCGACGCGCTACACCGGCCCCGTGTCCATCACCGCCGACACGCGATTGCAGGCCATTGCAGAGGAGCCGCAGAAGCTGCCCAGCCCGATTGCCGAGGCGCACTACACGGTGAGCGGGCCAGCGGCGCCCAAGCCGCAGAGCGTGACAGCGACGGGCGGCGTGCTGCGCAAGGGAACGGCGCTGCGCCTGGTTACGGATACGGATATCGCTTCAGACACGGCGCAGGCTGGCGATCATGTTGCGCTCCTGCTTGATGAGGCTTTGATGGACGGCGACATGCTGGTTGCGGCGAATGGGACCGCAGTTGAAGCGACTCTTACGCGGGTCGTGCCGGCTGGATCGAACGGCAAACCCGGGGTGCTTGCCTTTCAGGTTCACTCGTTGACGGCACATGGCGTCACGATTCCATTGATGGCGAACCTGACGCTGGCGGCGCCCGATGCGGCAGCGCAGGCTCAGCACATCGAAGACGCAGCCCTGGTTCACGTTGCCGGGGCGCTGCCTCGTGGCGAGGAAGCGGAGATTCTGCCCGGCATGACGCTGACCGCGTATGTGAACGCTGATACCGCACTAATCCACTAGGATCTCTTCCGCGGAGATCCGAAGCAAGGCCCCGATTGCATTGGGGCGAATATCTGTGGAAGGCACTGTGAAATTACCTGCAAGGTTTCTGTGGAAAACTGCAAATTATTTTCGGGGCATAGGGGGGGGGGGGGGGAGCTAATAG
>JAJYBT010000554.1 GCA_021778875.1 Acidobacteriota bacterium
GACTACGCCAACGCGCTGCTGTTTGACGGCTGGCTGTCGCGACAGCTCGACCATGATGCCTGCGACGCGCTGATCGCCATCTCTGGCGCGGGCTTGCGCGCAGGCGCGCGGCTGCAGGCGCGCGGCGGGAAGTACATCTGTGATCGCGGGTCCACCCATGCGCGCTACCAGTGGCGCCTGCTGGATGCCGAGCACCGCCGGTGGAAGGTGCCGCTGGATATCTATGACGAGCGCGACACGCTGCGCGAGGAGCAGCAGTATGCGCAGGCGGACTGCATTGTGGTTCCGTCCACCTTCGCGGCGCGCAGCTTTGCGGCGGAAGGAGTACCCGCGGAGAAAGTTCGTGTAATTCCTTACGGTGTGCGGCTGGAAGATTTTCATCCGGCCGGCGAGCCCGATCCGGAGAGGTTCGACCTTTGTTTCGTCGGACAGGTGAGCCTGCGCAAGGGCGTGCCCGATCTGCTCGAAGCCTTTGCGCGTGTGCGGCATCCACGCAAGCGGCTGCGCATCATTGGTCCGGTGTTTGCGCACATGAAGGCCCTGCTGCCTCGTCTGCCCAGGGAGAACGTGGAGATCGTCGGCGCGGTCGGGCGAGCGGAGCTGATCCGTTATCTGAGCACCAGCCACGCGATGGTGCTGCCGTCGCTCGAAGAAGGGCTGGCGCTGGTGCAGGGCGAAGCGATGGCGTGCGGCTGTCCGGTGATCGCGACGCCCAATACGGGCAGCGAAGATCTTTTCATGAATGGGCGGGAAGGCTTCATTGTTCCAGCGGGCGATGTTGCAGCGCTGGCGCAGGCGATGCAGACGCTGGCGGATGATCCGGCCCGGCAGCGGACGATGCGTCACGCGGCGCTGGAGCGCGTCCGGCGGCTGGGCGGCTGGAATGATTACGGCGACCGCTGGATGGCCGTGCTGCGGGAGCTGGTGAGCGCCCGTGACGGCGAGGCCCGCTAGACTGGGGCGAGAGCAGCGCATGCGCGTCTCGCAGGCAGTCTTCGGGGTTTATCACCACTTTGCGCTGGCGCACCAGTTGCGGCGATATGGCGCGCTGGGCACGGTGTACTCCACCTATCCGTGGCGGCGGCTGCGGCGGGAGGGTGTTCCGCACGAGCAGGTCGCAACCTTCCCGTGGGTGCATGGACCGCTGATGGCGCTGGCCAAGTACGGACTATATCCCTCGCGCGCGACCAGGGGTCTGGACTACGCCAATGCACGCCTGTTCGATCAGTGGCTGACGGCGCGAATCGATCAGGAGGCGTGCGACGCGCTGATTGCGATCTCCGGGGCAGGTTTACTCGCGGGCGCCAGCCTGCAGCAGCGTGGCGCAAAATATATTTGCGACCGGGGATCGTCGCACGCAAGATACCAGTGGCGGCTGGTGAGCGCAGAACACCGCCGGTGGAACGTCCCTTTCGGCACATATGACGAGCGCGATACGGTTCGCGAAGAGCAACAATACGCGCAGGCAGACTGCATCGTGGTGCCATCAACATTTGCGGCGCGCAGCTTTGTGGCCGAAGGCGTTCTCGCAGAAAAGCTTCGTGTGATCCCCTACGGGGTGGAACTGGGCGCGTTTCACCCGCAGGGTGCCTCTGACCCGGAGCGGCTTGACGTTGCGTTCGCCGGGCAGGTGAACCTGCGGAAAGGCATCCCGTATCTGCTGGAGGCCTTTGCCCGCGTGCGCCATCCGCGCAAGCGGCTGCGGCTGCTGGGTCCCGTCATTTCGCATATGAAGCCCGTACTGGCCAGGCTCCCAATGGAAAATGTCGAAGTGCTCGGACCCGTTGGGCGCGCCGATATGATTCGCCATTTGAGCACGAGCCACGTGCTGGTGCTGCCGTCGATGGAAGAGGGATTCGGGCTGGTGCAGGGGGAAGCCATGGCCTGCGGCTGCCCGGTAATCGCGTCCAGCAATACGGGCGCTGCGGACCTTTTCGCGGATGGCGAAGAGGGTTTCATCGTCCCGCCTGGCGACGCCGACGCGCTCGCAGCGCGGCTGCAGGAGCTGGCGGATGATCCCGCGAAACAACAAAGCATGCGCCAGGCAGCGCTGGATCGCGTGCGGCATCTTGGCGGATGGAATAACTATGGAGACCGCTGGATAGCGGTCCTGCGGGAGCTTCTCGGAGAAGGAATGTCGCGCGGGGAAGAGCCCAGAAAGTGAAAGGGCCTCCAGCGGGATGTGACAACTCCGCGCGGAGACCCCCTTCTGAAACTAGGCGGCCTTGGGGGCCAGCGCTTTCAGCCGCGCGTTCAGGCGGCTCTTGTAGCGGGAGGCGGTGTTATCGTGCAGCACGCCTTTCTGCACGCTCTTGTCGAGCAGCGAAACAGTGGCGTTGTATTGGGTGCGCGCGGCGGCGGCATCACCGGCGGCCAGCGCCTCACGCATAGCGCGCAGCGTGCCGCGCAGCTTGCTGCGGTTGGCGCGATTGACGGCGGTGCGCTTGACGGTCTGCCGGGCGCGCTTCAACGACGAAACATGATTTGCCATAAAAGCCTAAAATCCACTTTCTCTGGGACTTGAAAATTTAGGGATCGAGACGGCGGCGAAAGGACACGCCAGTCTTCCGTGCCCGGACACAGGCACAAATTCCCTGCTTTAGTGTACGGAAACAGCCCACATCGGGTCAATTGCGGATTAGCGAGTTTCAGGGGTTACCCCGCGACGCCGCCCGGCGCTAAAATGTCGGCGAAGGAGGCGAAATGAAGCATGGAATGCGATATCTAAACGTCTTGCTGGCCTTCATTATGGGGGTCGAAAGTGTCTTTCTGTTTGCCAAAGCAATTCGGCCGACCCATCACCTGCCCATCTGGTTTGCCGTCTTTTCGCTCTATATCCTTGCGTCGGCTGTTACTTTTGTCCTGATGCATCGAAAGTTTCGCGCGATCGAATGCAATCCTGAATGCGGATCCATTGCAAGCTTCAACCACAACGCCAAAATTTTCTGGGGCATCTCCATTGGGATTTTTCTGGCTGCCGATTTAGCGTTGATCATCGCTACCTGGTAGCTCTCGATTGCTCGAGGATCACCCGCTCCGCAGCCGCAACCGCATCCCGTGCATCGCCAAAATCGTGCAGCCAGGTTACCTCCGGCTCGCGGCGAAACCAGGTCATCTGCCGCTTGGCGTAGTTGCGATGCCCTTGCTGCGTCGCGGCGATGGCGGCTGCCAGCGGCATCTCGCCACGCTGCACCATCGCGGCCTGCTTGTAGCCCAGCGCCCCAAGCGCCGCGCACTCCGGCCCGTATTGGGCCAGCAGCGCAGCCGTCTCTTCCATCAGGCCGCTCGTAAACATGGCGGCAGCCCGCTGATTGATGCGCGCGTAGAGCGCCGGGCGCGGCGGGTCCAGCCCGATTCGCAGAATGCGAAAGCCGTGCAACGGGTCGCGCCCCGCCTGCCAGGCCGCCGACATAGGCTGCCGGCCGGCGACGGTCACCTCAATCGCACGAATCAGCTTGGGCGTGTCATTGGCGTGGATGCGCGCAGCGGACGCCGGATCGATGCAATGCAGCAGCCGCCACAGATACTCTGCCGACCGCGACGCGGCGCTGTGTCGCAGACGCTCGCG
>JAJYBT010000555.1 GCA_021778875.1 Acidobacteriota bacterium
CTTCGCCGCGCCGCTCACGCCCGGCGCACCGCTCTGCCGCGGTTACGCGCCCGGCTCGCCGCTCGACGGACTGCAACTTGTGTTGAAAGGCGGCCAGATTGGCCCGGAAGATTTCTTTTCCGTGGTACGTGATGGCTGCTGACTCTGCCACGCGCAGCATCAGCAGGCAGATGCCTCCGCATCGATGGTCTGAGTGCAGTCAATCCGTGCGAAGATGAGCGCACTCATCAGCACCATGCCGGCAATGAACACGAGCGGCAGGTTGTAGCTGCCGGTCCTTTCCACCACATAGCCAAACAACACCGTGCACAGAAATCCGCCGGCCTGCCCCGCAGTGTTCATCATGCCCGTCGCTGTGCCGCTCGCACGCCCGCCAATCGCCACGCACAGCGCCCACGCCGAGGGCAGCATGAAGTCCATCACGCCGAAGCCCAGGCACGAGAGTGTGGTCGCCGCCACCGCACCACGGCACCAGGCCATCGCCACCAGAGTCAGCGCCGTCGCCGTCAGGCACACTGCGGGAATCCAGCGCAACACCCTCTTCGCGCCCCATCGCGCCGCCAGCCTGTCGCTCACCGCGCCTCCGCTCAGATTGCCCGCGACTCCCATCGCAAACGGCAGGGACGTCAGCAGAATGCCGTCCATCGCCAGCCCTGTCTTGTGAATGAACCACGTGGGGAACCACGAAAAATAGAACCAGCTTGCGCATCCATAGCAGCCGTACGCCAGCACCACCATCCACAGCGCGCGTGAGCGCAGAATACTGCGCCACGGCAGACGGATCTTTCCATGCTCGTGCTCGCTGGATCCAATCTCTGCCAGCTCTTCCTGCGTGATGTGCGGATCGTCCGCCGGCTGATTGTGAAAGAGACGAAGCCACGCGAGGGCCCACGCGATGCCCACTCCGCCCAGCATCCAGAAGACCGCGCGCCAGCCCAGCCACGCCTCCACCGGCACAATCAGCAACGGAGCCAGCATCCCGCCAAAGCGGCTCGCCGCCCACACAAAGCCCTGGCTCCGCGCGCGCTCGCGTGCCGGAAACCATCGTGCAATCACGCCCGCCGCGTTGGGATACGCGCCCGCCGATCCCATGCCGAAGAAGAACCGCGCGCCGGCCAGCTGCCAGAATCCGCGGCACCAACCCGTCAGAGCGGTGAAACACGACCACCACGCGACAATGCGCGTCAGCTCCCCGCGCTGCCCGTTGCGGTCGCCCATCGCGCCCGAAGGCGCTTCAAACAGGCCGTTCGCCAGTACATACGCGCTCAGAATCCAGCCCCACTGTTCGGGTCGAATGTGCAGGTCCGCCTGCATAGAAGGCCCAGCCACAGCGATGGCCATGCGGTCCAGAAACACAACGACAGAAAGCGCGCCGAGCAGCCCCAGCACCTTGTGCCGTTGCTTCAAGCGCTCGCCCTCGCGGAGGACTGCACGCCCAGCAGAACTTTGCGCGCCTGCATCACGGCCAGCTCGGGACTCGACAGCACCGGCGCCTGCAGCGCGCCCGGCTCCAGCGTCGCCACCACCCGCGCCATCGATGCCTGCGCCAGCACGATCAGATCCACTCCTCGCAAATCCTCCAGCAGCGCCTTGCGCAGCAGCCGGTCGTGGGTCTCCGTATCGCCAGCCAGCACAGCCGGGAACGCGTCCTCACACAGGCACTCTACCAGCTCAATCTCCCGCCCTGCATCGGCGGCCTTCTGCCGCAGCAGCGCGGTCGTTGGGTCCATCGTGGTGCGCAGCGTGGCCAGCACACCGATCTTCCGCGCATGCCGCACCGCCTTCTCCGCCATCGCTTCATCGATGCGCAAAACGGGCCGATCAAAGAGCTGCTGCGCCAGCGTCACCGCGGGCCCAATCGACGAGCACGTCACCAGCACCGCATCGGCTCCGGCGCCGAACCCAGACCCTACCTGATCCACCACGCGCCGCATCGTAGACTTCTGCAGCCTGCCCGCGCGAATCGTCTCCTGAATCAGGCTCTCATCCACCATGTGAAAGAAGTTGGCCTCGGGCAGATGCTGCTTGCACAACGCCGCAAAAGCCGGCGTCAGCGTAGGGCTGGTGTGAATCAGGGCCAGGGTGGGACGAACCGCATTCGACATGATGACGCCTCTCAACAAAAAATCACTCGCAGGGTAAGCCGCACACTCAGCCTTCCATGTGCAGACCACCAGAACAAGCAAATATAGGTCAAGAGCATGCTCGATGCATCGCGCCTGCGCCAGTCTGACGATCCCCGCGCGGCCTGATTCCGTTCGCTGGAATAGCTCTGCACCGCCGCGCATGGGCATCCCTCGCATCGCGCCGCAACACGACTCTCCACCACGCCGCGCCGAACATTACCGCGCAATTCCGGCCTGCGGAACTCCGCGACAGAAGCGCCTGCAAAGGCCCGCCACGTGCGCGTGTATAAGAAGAGCTGCGATGCCTCTTTCTTCCCGATTGCTGAACGCACTTCTGCTGGCAGCCGCGTGCGTCGTCTCTGCGCAGGTCGCGCATCGCCCCACACATGACGCATCGGAGCCGCTCTGCTCAGCGTCCACCCATCGCACCGTCGCCAGCATGCACACGCCTCTCACCGCGCAGTACATCTGGACAGCGGACGATGCCGCGGTCCTCACAAAGCCACGTGACCTCAGCCGCATCAAGAGCAACGACTGGAAGGTTGAGCCGCACCTCTTTCGCAGAGCATTCTCGCTCGCCTCAGTGCCGACCAACGCCACGCTCTACATCGCCGGACCGCGCAGCGCGCGTGTCTGGCTCAACGGCCGGCCCGTGGCCACCCTGCGCTTCAGCGGCAGTCCGCACATCGGCTTCGCGACCATGACGGCCAACGTCGCGCCGTACCTACGCGCTGGCTCCAATGTGCTTGCGCTTGAAGTCGTCCGCGGCTACGGCAGCCATCACCACACGAACTCGCTCCACACGCGCTGGCTCAACTCCGGCGAAGTCCTCGCCGTCGAAATTCTGCCCGCCACTGCGGGCATCGTCGCCGCTCCGCTGATCGAGAGCAACCCCTCATGGCGCAGCACAACGGTTGCGACCAGCGGCTGGCAGCAACCCGGCTTCAATGATGCCGCATGGAAACCCGTCACCAGCCTCGGCGGCATCGAAAGCGATGCTGACTTCTTCCAGTGGAACGCCGACGCGGGCATGTACGCGTGGCCCGGTTATCTCGGCAAAGCTCCCTACATGGCCAGCTGCATCCTTCCGCCGGTTACAACCACACCCACTCCAAACGGCCTGCTCTTCGACTTCGGCCGCGAGCTCAACGGCCGCCTGCTGCTCACCGCACAGACACAAGACGTTCACGCCACGATCCGCTATGGCGAGTCGATGGGTGAGTTGCTGCACGCACCGTTTCTCGGCGACCTGCCGCTCAATGTGCCAGCAGGTCACACCGCGCGCGGCCCCAAGACCGGCTTTCGCTACGCTCTTGTGAAAGACGCAGGCAGCAGCGCAACAGTCTCCGCCGAATCCATCTTCTATCCCGCGCAGGCCATCGGCAGCTTCCGCTCCAGCGACGTGCGCCTCAACCGCATCTGGCAGACCGCCGTGGACACC
>JAJYBT010000556.1 GCA_021778875.1 Acidobacteriota bacterium
GCGCCAACGCAGCCGACCACGGCACAAGCCGCGGTGGATCCCATCCCGGCATCTTGTCGGTCAGAGCGATCTGAAGCAGGGCCATGAATCCCGCGGACAAAGCGATGCCGATGAGTCCGCTCAGCCCCGTCAGCAGCAACCCCTCCCAGAAGAACTGCGAAAGAATACTCCGCCTGGTCGCGCCCAGCGCCTTCAGCAGGCCGATCTCGCGCGTCCGCTCCGTCACAGACACAAGCATGATGTTGATGATGCCCACTGCGCCCAGGCCCAGGGTCACAATCCCCACGCCGCCCAGAAACACATCCATCGCGGTGAAGATTGCGCCGATCATCTTCTCTTCCTGAATGGTGTCGAACTCGTCGAAGGCATCCTTCAGCGACGGATCGAAACCGTGCCGCTGCGCGATCACGCGATGCACCGCCGCAACAGCCGCCACGATATTTCCCCTGCTTGTCGGCTGGTACTGAATGGAAGTGAGCGCGTCCTCGGGAATGTTGTTGCCCTTGAGCGGAAACAACTGCTGCATGGTGGTGACGGGGACATACACCTTCTGGTCGTCGTACTCGTTGTCGTTGCCGCGAGAGATCTTGCCCACCGAGCCGACCACCGTGAACGCCGTACCGTTGATGGTGATCGTTTCGCCCAGCATGGGCCGGCCCGCGAACAACAGCACAGCGGCCTTGAATCCCAGCACCGCCACGCGCCGTCGGTCCGCCAGGTCTGCGCCGTCAATAAAGCGGCCCGTCGCCATCGGAATAAACCGCACCAGGCCGTAGTTGGGTTCAACGCCCATCACGTGGCCTGAGGTGTTGTTCCACTGGCTCACTTCATACAGATCAGAACGTTGCAGCTCGACCGTAGTGGCGCGCAGTTGAGGCAGGCGGCGAACTGCCTCAGCATCGCCCATCGTCAGCTGGTAGGGGCGCATTCCGGTGTGCTGGTTGGCCACTGCAGGAATCGTCCCGTTCCACATCATCACCAGATCGTTGCCCAGCGTGGCCAGTTGCCGGTGCTGGCCCGAGCGAAAGCCTTCGCCCAGCCCCACAAGCACCAGCAACGACCCCACGCCCCACGCAATTCCAAACATGGTCAGAAAGCTGCGCAGCTTGTTCGCCGCGATAGCGCGGAAGACCTGCCCGAGAGTGTCCGCAAAGGTTTGCATGGCCGCTCGACGCCCCGGATGCGCGTCGAGGAAGATACGCGCCGAAGGCTTCGTCAGTTCCCTGCTATCGAATCGTTGGACGCACACATCTGGCCATGCGAAAGCAGGCGCCCCGCCGCACAGCGCTATTTATCGTAAAGATAGAATCCACGACCCGACTTCCGCCCCAGCCAGCCCGCATCCACCATCCGCACCAGCAGCGGACAAGGCCGGTACTTGGGGTCGCCATAGCCCTCTTGCAGCACGCGCAGGATGTCCACGCACACATCCAGGCCAATAAAGTCCGCCAGCGTCAGCGGCCCCATCGGATGCGCCATGCCCAGCTTGAAAACCTGGTCCACCGCTTCCGGCTTCGCAACGCCTTCCATCACGGCAAAGGCAGCTTCGTTGATCAGCGGCATCAGTACGCGGTTAGAGACAAATCCCGGCGCATCGTTCACCTCCACCGGCGTCTTGCCCAGTCGAATCGCCAGCGCATGAACCGTGGAAAACGTCGCGTCACTGGTGGCCAGCCCGCGCACCACCTCCACCAGCGCCATCACCGGCACCGGGTTGAAGAAGTGCATCCCGATCACCTGCCCGGGCCGCTGCGTCAGCGCCGCAAGCCGCGTCACAGAAATGGATGAAGTGTTGGTCGCCAGAATCGCATCCTTCGGCAGAATCCGGTCGAGCGACCGGAAGATATCCGCCTTCAGTTCAATGCGCTCCGGCGCGGCCTCCACGGCAAACTCCGCCGCCGCCAGCGCCTCGCGCTCAATCGTCGGCGTAATCCGCGCCAGAGTAGGTTCTATCTCAGCCTCGGGCAGCTTGCCCTTGGCGGCTTCCCGGCCCAGATTCGTGCGAATCTGCCCCAGTGCGCGATCCAGAAAGCGCTGCTCCACATCGCACAGCAGCACCTTGAAGCCCGCGCGCGCAAACACGTGGGCGATTCCCGAGCCCATGGTCCCCGCGCCCACCACGCCTACCGTAACAATCTCAGCCATCTACTGCCTCCCACGCACAGCGCAACTTGGGAGTGTAGCAGGCCCCGGGGGACCAGCACGTACGTTTCCGCATACCCAATGGAATGTCGCGAAATCCGCCCCGCTATCGCCCGTTGCCCGCGACAGGAATCAGGTGCATGCTCTCGCTCACCGTCAGAATCAGAACCGACCCCGAGTCGAGGCTCACCTGAGGATGGCTCACCAGCAGATGCGTCGTCACCAAACCCGCGCCCACCAGGCTGCCTGCCAATGCCCCCACCGGGCCGCCCAGCAGCGCACCCGTCACAGCGCCGCCACCCACCCCGCCAGCGTACTCAATGCTGTTGCGCTTCAGTTGCGAGTCCGGGCTAATCTCGCCCTCTGCGCCAACCTGTGCGTGGGAGCCGGGCGTCGAATTCACCTCGGCGTTCAGTTTGTAGCTTCTGCCGTTGGGCAACGTCAGCTTCTCGGGGTTCAGATACAGCGAGCCGTGCCCGCCAAAGTGCCCCGTCGAAGCATCCACCACCCTGCCATCGATCTCTGACCCCGCAGGAATCAGCACATGGTCGCCCTGCACCACATCGCTCGCCACCCTGCCGCGAAACGCCTCGCCCTGCTGGCTGAAGTTGCTGGAAAGATCGTTCAGCAGGCGCACTCGAATCATCGTTCCCTCGCCCAGTTCATTGGGCCCAAGCGGAGCCGGGTGCACAATGTCGCCATCGGGATCGGGCGCGGAGGACCGCTTCACCAGCGCCGGCTCCGCGGCCGGCTGCGCTCGCTGCGCCACCTCCACGATGCCCGCGTCCGTGCCTTCGCCCGTCGCGTCGCTCCGCGGAGCCACGCGCAAAGCCGCCGGCGCTGCCTGCGGAGCCGTTTGCTGCTGGGCCGCCGCTGGCTGAGCCTCTGCCCGGTGCGCGGGCGAGGGCTTGGCCTGCGCCGCTTCGCTGGTCACAATCGTGTCGTCCGTGGGGGGATTGGACACTCCCTGATACGGGCTCGCCTGCTTCGCTCCCAGCGCCGCCGAGGCCGCAACAAAAAGTGCAAATGTAAAAATCGTCCGGTTCATCTCAGATATCTCCTTTTCGCCGGCAAAGCTCCCCTGGGCTCGCGGGCTCCGCCTGCCGGGAAAATGCTTCTGCGGGAACTGCGCGCCCCGTTGAGCCAGCGGACAGTTCGCCCACGTTAATGCTAGCGTGGCAGCAGCTTATTCCGTGCTCCGCGGCCAGACTCATGTGCCTTCGGCGGCAAGAATCAACTGAGATAACCCACCCTGCCATGCTCCGCCTGTGCAATCACTTGCCGCGCTGTGACCGCCGCCACACCGTCCGGAGCGCCACGGTTTGTTAGAATCCCTACGGAACATCAACATTTTTCGCGCCGGACGCGCGAGGAGAGCCAATACGTGCATGGGCTTCTGAATACGATTCACAGTGCCGCCGGAGT
>JAJYBT010000557.1 GCA_021778875.1 Acidobacteriota bacterium
GATTGGCGGCATGCGCATATTTCCGTGAGGGTGAAATGCTTGCACATGCATGACAATGCGCGTGGCTATCTATATGCGCGGCTCCCATCCGGGTTCGTAGGTGCGGTTCCACATGGCCATGGCTTGCGGGTCGCGCTGAATTTTGCCGTCGGCGGGGTCGAGGTTGAGTTCGCGATTGACGAACCAGGCGATGTTGGAGAGTTGCAGCATGGTGACGGCGACATTGCCGACGGAGACGGGCGAGTTCAGCTTCTCGCCCTTGCGGATGCCGGCGATGAAGTTGGCGAAGTGCAGGTCGGTCATGGAGTCTGCGCCGACGAGATCGGCGGTGGAGGTGTGGCCGCCGACTTTGAATTCGCTGGTCTTTTTGCCGTCGAGGTCGTAGACCTCGTAGCCGTCGCGATCGATGAGCACCGTGCCGTGAGTGCCCTCGATAATGGAGCCGCGGCCACGGTTGAAGTAGCGCATGCCCTGGCAGCTTGTGCTTTCCCAGGCAATCATGCTGTCGGGGTACTCGAAGCTGGTGATGAGCGTGTCGTAGAACTGCCAGTCATCCTTGAAGGCGTAGCGGCCGCCGGTGGCGGTGACGCGGTTGGGATAGTCAACGCCGAGAGCCCAGCGGCAGACGTCCACCTCGTGGGTGCCGTTGTTGAGGGTTTCGCCGGTGCCCCAGATGCGGAACCAGTGCCAGTTGTAGGGCTGCACGTTGTCCTTGTAGGGCTGGCGCGGCGCGGGGCCCTGCCACAGATCCCAGTCGAGTGTGGCGGGCACGGGCGCGGGCTTGCCGACTCCGATGGACTTGCGCGTGTTGTTGTACCAGCACTTGGCGAAGTAGGGGCGGCCGATGAGGCCGGAATGAATTTTGCCGACAATCTCAATGGTGTGGGGCGAGGAGCGCTGCTGCGTGCCCATCTGGACGAGCTTGCCGTACTTCTGCTGCGCGCGGACGAGCAGCGCGCCCTCGCCGGGATTGTGGCTGCAGGGCTTTTCGACATAGACGTGCTTGCCGGCCTGGAGCGCGGCGATGGCCATGGGCGCGTGCCAGTGGTCGGGCGTGGCGATGGTGACGGCGTCGACGCTTTTGAGTTCAAGAACCTTGCGGAAGTCCTGGACAGCGGCGGGGGCTTCGCCCATGGACTGCTGGGTGGCGGCGGCGAATTTGGCGAGGATGTTGGTCTCCACATCGCAGACGTGGGTGACGCGGGCGGCGGCCTTGTTGGCCTTGAGGCCGGAGAGATGCGCGTAGGCGCGGCTGTTGAGGCCGATGACGGCAAAGTTGAGGCGCTCGTTTGCGCCCATGATCTGGCCGTAGCTTTTGGCGGATGAGCTGATTGCCAGCCCGGCTGCTCCCGCGGCAAGCGTGTCGAGGAACTCCCTGCGTGTGACCATGTTTTCTCCTGGGGTGGGACGCGCGCCGAAGAGCGCTTTTTTCACGGCACCATGCTAATACGTGGGAGGGGTTTGGGCTATGGGCGGGGTTGCAGGTCTCGGAAGGAAGGGGAGAAGCACGCAGCAATGCAGGCTCTTTGACTTCGCTGCGCTGAGGAGGATGTGTGCCTGTGGTGCAGTGTGCGGTGCGGGATATTGAGCTAAGAAACTGCGTTGTGGACGATGCGCCGGGCTGCTGCGGAGGCTAGCTGGCGAGGCGGCGGTCGGGGCGATTGATGCGGCGGTCGACAGGGTTGGGGCGGGTGTCGGGGGCTCCGTGGCGGCGGTCTTTTCTGTTGGCGCGGCGGTCGGCGCGATGCTCGGCGTCTGTCAGTGTATGGCTCGCAACCTCGGCGGCTGTCGCGTCGGTATTTTTGTGTTTTGCTGCCGCCGACGGCTTGATCTCAACGCCGTCGGTGAGCAGCCTGGTGATGACCGGGATATTGGTGCGTTCCGATTCAACAAAGTCGACGCCTGCGGCGGTCAGCGTGAAGTCGGAGTTATCGGCGCGGGTGATGTAGCCCTTCTTTTCCAGATACCAGGTGGTGAAGTCGAGATAGTCGCGCGGGAAGCCCATGCGGCGCTCGATTTCAGACAGGGGAACCTCGGGCGCGTAGGGGTTGTTGCGGCGGCGATAGTAGAGCACGGCGAGCAGGGCGAGGCGGCGGTTGATCTCGCCCTCGATCTGATCCATGAAGTCGATGGTGGCGGAAAGCGGCGCGACCTGGTGCGGTTCGGCTTCACGTTCTACGTCGTATTCGGCGCGGCGCTCGGGGTCAGAGAGAATGTCGTACGCATCCTTGAGCAGGGAGAACTTCTCGGAGTCACCGGATTTGGGATTGTCCGGGTGGAAGCGAGACGCCAGGAACCGATAGACACGGTGGATGGTGTCGTGGTCGGCGTTGGGGCTGATTTGGAGGAACTCATAGTAATCGAGCGTCTGCATCGCGATCATAGGGTCCTTTTCTCAAGCATGTTGGGAGACATCCTGGGCCGCAACAGCATTGAAACATTATTTTGCCCCAACAGGAACCCATCTTCTGTAACTCTTCTGTGGTAAATGGAGTGGTAGTTTCGCAGCGTTGCGCCACCTTGCGCTGTGCCCCGGGCTGGAAGCGAGCGGCGAAAACAGCAGGAGATTGAGGCGATGCGTTCATTCTGCTGGATTTGGGGTGACTGGAGCACCGCCATGACGTGGATGCAGCGGAGCGGGAGGCGGAGAGCTGAAGCTCAGAGACGCGCGCCCATGATCCACCAGAGCATGCCCAATGTGATCGCAGCAGCGAACAGAGCGATCAAAGCGAGCCGTGCCGGGCGATGTTCACCGCCGTTGAGTGTGACAATGCGCGGGGGGAGTGATGCGCGACGGCTCCCGGCGGGGATTTGAGCCAACTGCTCTGCCGTGAGGGCGTGCGCCGCGGTCTGGAAACGGTCGCTGGGGTGAGGGAAGCTGCGCGGCAGGCGCGAGGCGGGAAACCAGGTGTTGGGCCTGAGTACGGTGAACCATCCGGCGGTCCCCACGCTGAATCCACGACGATTCACGGAACGTAGAATCTTCATGGCTTCCTCCTGAACCTGTGTTCGCGGCTTCGATTCTCAGTCGTCGTAAGCTGCTGCGCGAAGGTCGAGCAGAAACAACGGACTCTCAAATTGGAGCATGGCGAAATTCTTGCGTCAAGGCTTTCGCGCGGACGCCGGGGGCTTGCGGGACTGCGGGTGACGGTGTCCAACCGATATACTCGGCCTGAGGGACGCAGCCGCGGCCAGCAACGGCGCGCCCGATGGAGAAACAGGCCTTGACGTTGAACCGTCGTGGATTTTTGAAGTCGCTTTCGAGGACCGCAGTTGTTCTATCGCTGGAAGATGTGTTGAGGCTGGCCCGGCCGGCCTTCGGGCAGTCTGCCCCTGCGCAGAAGCCGAAGGGCATGGCGCGAGATACCTACACGGCAGAGGCGCGGCCTGCGCCGAAAGGCGCACCGTCCCCGGTGACGGGCACGCCGCTGGGCGTGCAGTTTGTGGACGTGGCCAAAGAGTCGGGGCTCAACGTGGAGATGATCTTCGGCGGCGAGCACCGCAACAAATATCTGCTGGAGACGACTGGCTGCGGCGCGGCCTTCTTTGACTACGACCAGGATGAC
>JAJYBT010000558.1 GCA_021778875.1 Acidobacteriota bacterium
GATGCCCGCAAACGCCGCGCGCACCTGGGGATCAAGATGCGGCGTGCGCTCGCCCAGCAGATACGGCGCCCACTCCAGTCCCTGGCTGCCCGCAGGCACGCGGGCCGCGGCCTCCGTCAGCGAGTTGTAGCTCTGGTCCGCAAAAAAGGTGTCCTTGAGCCAGCTGAAGCTCAGCCCCGCCGACTGCGTCACGCCCATCACATGCCACACGCCCGGCACCGCGTGGCAAAAGGTGTGCAGGCGGCCCTTCGGATCCTTCGTGGGCTGCGCAGTCGCCGCAAACACCACGCCGGACGTACCGATGGTGGCCGAGACACTGCCCGGCTGCAGAATGCCCATGCCCACAGCGCCCGCGCCCTGGTCGCCCGCGCCGGCCACAACCGGCGTTCCGGCCGGCAGACCGGTCGCAGAGGCCGCGCCGCTACTGATGCGCGCGCAGATCTCAACCGACTCAAACACCGTGGGCAGCCAGCTCTCGGGGATACCCGCCGCCTCGGCCACTTCCTTTGACCAGCGGCGATGCGTCACGTCCAGCAGCAGCGTGCCGCTGGCCTCCTGCACGTCAATCGCATACTCGCAGGTAAGGCAGTAACGCACATAGTCCTTGGGGCACAGGACGTGACGGATGCGGGCAAAGATCTCCGGCTCATGCGTCTTCACCCACAGCAGCTTGGTCAGCGTAAAGTTGGGCAGCGCCGGGTTGCATGTCAGCTCAATCAGCCGGTCATAGCCGATCGTCTGGTGCAGCCAGTCGCACTCGGGCTGCGTGCGCGTGTCGCACCAAATGAGCGAAGGACGCAGCACCTGGCCGTTCTCATCCAGCATCACGGCGCCATGCATCTGCCCGGTCAGGCCGATGGCCGCAATCGGCTGGCGCGGCTCAGGCGCGGCAGAGAGAGCGCTGCGAATCGCCTGCTGTGCGGCGCGCCACCAGTCCTCGGGATCCTGCTCGGCCCAGCCCGGATGCGGCGTTCGAAAGGGCGCATGCTCGCTCGACGCGCTTGCAATCACCTTGCCTTCCGCATCCACCACCACGGCCCGCGTGCCGCCTGTTCCCACATCCATCCCAAGGAACCACATCGCCTTGTCTCTCCTGTGTAAATCGGTTTTCTCAGCGCTCGCAGCATATCAGTTTTCCCGCCGTGCGCAAAAGCAGGTCCGTATTCCCGCGACAACGAATTTTGCATTGCCCTGCCCGTCCCGGGCAATATATGGTTGCCTCATTCCCCTCAAGGATCCCGGATGTCCTATTCCAACCGCAGCATCATTGAAAGCCTCTACGCCGCCATCGCCCGTAGCGACGGCCCCGCCGTGCTCGCCTGGATGGACCCGGAGGTTGTCTGGTACGAGGCGGAAAACTTCCCCTACTCCGACCGCAATCCGTACGTTGGTTCCGCCGCCGTGGCAGAGGGCGTCTTCTACCGGCTGGCAACAGAATGGGAGGGCTTTCAGGCGCTGCCGGACGAGTTTCTCGACGCCGGCGACACCATCATCGTCCAGGGCCGCTACCGTGGCACCTGCAAAGCCACCGGCATCGCGCTTGACGCCCAGTTCGCCCATTTCTGGCGGCTGCGCAACGGCAAGGTCATCGCATTCCAGCAGTACACAGACACAGCCCAGGCCAACCACGTTGTCCGGGGCTGATGCCACAACCGCTCCGCATCTTCCCCCGCATTGCGGACAGAACCACCAGGAGAGGTCACCCCATGAGCACCACTGTGCCCAGTCCCGATTCCATTCTGCAAACCGGCATGGCCTTCTGGGCCTCCAAGACGCTGCTCAGCGCCATTGAAATGGAGGTCTTTACTGAGCTTGCCCGGCACCCTGAGGACCTGGAAACACTCACCGGGCGCCTTGGATTTCACCCCCGCGCAGCCCGCGATTTCTTCGACGCCCTGGTCGCCCTGGGATTTCTGGAGCGGCACGACGGCGTCTACTTCAACAGCCCCTCCGCAGACCTGTTTCTGGACAAGCGCAAGCCCTCCTACATCGGCGGCATCCTTGAGATGGCCAACAAGCGCCTCTATCACCACTGGGGACACCTGACCACGGCGCTGCGCACCGGCGAGCACCAGAACGAAGCCACCGGCAGCCACGAGACCTTTGCCGCGCTCTACGCCGACCCCACGCGCCTGAAGGGTTTTCTGCGCGCCATGACCGGCATCAGCCGCGGCGCCAACAAGGCCATCGCCTCGCGCTTCCACTGGGACAAGTACACCACCGCCGCCGACTGCGGTACGGCGCAAGGCGACCTGATCGTCCAGATCGCACTGCACAACGACCACATCTCCGGCATCGGCTTTGACCTGCCCGAGGTCGCTCCCGTCTTTGAGGAACACGTGGAATCCCACGGGCTCACCTCGCGCGTGCGCTTCCAGCCCGGCAACTTCTTTGAGCATCCGCTGCCCGGCGTGGACGTGATCCTGATGGGCCACATCCTCCACGACTGGAACCTCGACGAGAAGAAGTCCCTGATCCGCAAAGCCTACGAGTCTCTGCCCGAGGGCGGCGCGTTCATCGCCTATGACGCCATCATCGATGACGACCGCAAGTCCAATGCCTTCGGCCTGCTGATGAGCCTGAACATGCTGATTGAAACGCCCGGCGGCTTTGACTACACCGGCGCCGACTGCGTGGGATGGATGAAGGAAGCGGGCTTCCGCCAGACGCGCGTTGAGCACCTGGTCGGCCCGGACTCCATGGTGGTCGGCATTAAGTAACGTTGTCCAGTTGAAGAAATTGCAGTCACAAGACCCATCCGCAACACAGGATTGCCTGCGGTGCGGGCGGGTCTTCCTCTTGCGCTCCGCACCAAGATGAATACCTCATTGTGATACATAGGCCCGTACTGTGACCTAAAGCACAAGAGAATTCCATTCGCGGGGTGAGAATGATTGCGTAAGGCCGGTTGGCTCTTCCCGGCGCCGGCCCCTGGAGAAAAATACCTGATGAGTGATCTTGCACCCCTTGCTGAAGCTGTAGCCGTTGACCCGCTTGTTGGCCACCCGGCCGACTACCACGTCTTTCACAAGTTTCTGGAGCGCTGCAAGTCGCTGCCCGCCATCACCACCACCGTCTGCTGGCCGCTTTCGGATGTTGCGCTGCGCGGCGCCGTTGAGGCCGCCAACGAGGGGCTCATCAAGCCCACCCTCGTTGGTGACGAACCGGCAATGAAGGCGCTTGCGGAAAAGATCGGGGTGGATATCACGCCCTTCCCCATCGTCCACGCGGAGACCGAGGTCAAGGCCGCGGAGATCTGCGTCGCAACCTGCCGCAGCGGCAACGCCCAGGCCATGATGAAGGGCAGCCTGCACACTGACGAGCTGATGAAGGTGGCCATGCAGCGCGATACCGGACTGCGCACCTCGCGGCGCATCACCCACGTCTTTGTGATGGATACGCCGGCCTACGACCGCACCCTGCTGATCACCGACGCGGCCATCAACATCAAGCCGGAGTTTGAAGACAAGATTCACATTGTGCAGAACGCGATTGACCTGGCGCACGCGCTGGGGATTCCGCAGCCCAAGGTGGCCCTGCTCTCAGCCGTGGAGACGGTGAAC
>JAJYBT010000559.1 GCA_021778875.1 Acidobacteriota bacterium
AACTTACGCTCCGGGAGTGATCACGGCTGTGTTGATCAATCTTCCCGTCATGAGCATCCTTTTGTTTCAAGCGGTGCGCGATCAGTGGGTCACGGGAGCCAAGGCTGCTGTTTACGCTGTACTAATGCCGCTCGCTATGGGCGGGTCTATCGTGGTTTTGTTCACACTGGCGTGAGGGAGGTTCCATCTCGATCTCTCTGAGGCGTATCTTTAAGCATGGTAATGTCCTTTGCCATGCACAGATTACATATCGCCTAAAAACTATCCATCACGTTCTTTATGAAACATTCGTCTGTGGATTCAAACTGACTCACTACCGGAAAGTGATAGAACGGTGGATGTGCAAATCCGCACGCCGGGGATGAACATGACACAGTGGAAAATCGCTTTGTTGGCCATGATGACAACCGCTCTCCTGGTCGCCGCACCTGCCCTCCCCGCGCAGACCGCCGATCAAGCATGGCTCAAGTACCGGCCTCTGGGAAAACCGCTCTCCGTGCCCACGCGCGTGGTCGTGCTGGGCCAGGGCCCTGTGGAGCGCTCGGCCGCCAGTGAGCTCGAACGTGGCCTGCTGTCCCTCTCAGCGAAATCCAGCGCCAGTCCCGGCACCATCGTTCTGGGCACAGCGCGGCAAATGCGCGCCCGCCAGACCGCCGCATCTACGCTGTCGCCCGAGGAGTTCCTCATTGCATGGAATCCTTCGGCGCGCACCCGCGAACTGGACATCGCAGGCGGCAGCGACCGCGGCGTGCTCTACGGCGTCTTTGCCCTGCTGCGCAACCTCGCCCAGGGCGCGGACATGAGCCATGCCAGCCTCCACGAGCGCCCCGCCCTGCCCATCCGCTGGGTCGATGAGTGGGACAATCCCGACGGCTCCATCGAGCGCGGCTACGCGGGCCGCAGCATCTTCTTCGAGGGCGGGAACGTCCGCGAAGACCTCGCCCCGGTCGCCGAGTACGCGCGCCTGCTAGCCTCGGTCGGCATCAACGGCTGCAACGTGAACAACGTCAACGCCGCGCCGCAATTGCTTACGCACGAATCGCTCCAAGGCCTTGCCCGTGCGGCCAGCACCATGCGTCCCTGGGGAGTTCATCTCGCCATGAGCGTGGCCATCGCCAGCCCGCAAATCATCGGCGGTCTCAGCACCTACGACCCCGCCGACCCCGCGGTGAAGGCGTGGTGGGCGGCCAAGGTCAACGAAATCTACGACCTCATCCCCGACTTCGCCGGCTTCACCGTGAAGGCCGACTCCGAAGGCCAGCCCGGCCCCGCCAGCTTTGGCCGCACGCCCGCCGACGCCGCCAACACCCTCGCCGCCGCCCTCGCGCCCCACGGCGGAGTCGTGCTCTACCGCGCCTTCGTCTACGACCACCACCTCGACTGGCGCAACCCCAAGGCCGACCGTGCCCGCGCCGCATATGACATCTTCCACCCGCTCGACGGCAAGTTCGCACCCAACGTGATCGTCCAGACCAAGGAAGGCCCCATCGACTTCCAGGCCCGCGAGCCCGTCTCGCCTCTCTTCGGCGGCCTCCCCCGCACCAGCCAGGCCATGGAGCTGCAAATCACGCAGGAGTACCTTGGCCAGCAGCGGCATCTCGTCTATATCGCGCCCATGTGGAAGCAGGTGCTCGACTTCGACATGCGCGTCGGCGGGGCCCATACTCCAGTCAAAGAAGTCCTGGCCCGGAAGGGCCTGGGCGGCATGGTCGGCGTGGCAGGAGTGGGCCGCGACGCCTGGCTCGGTTCGCCGCTGGCGCTTGCCAACCTCTACGCCTTCGGCCGTCTCGCCTGGAACCCCAACCTCTCGCCGGAGCAGATCGCCGGCGAGTGGACGCGCCAGACAATCAGTACCGACCCCGCCGTCGTTGCCACCGTAGAAAAAATGTTGATGCAAAGCTGGCCAGCCTATGAGAGCTACACCGGCCCGCTCGGCCTGCAGACGCTTACCGACATTACCGGCAGCCACTACGGCCCCAACATTGAATCCAGCGAGCGCAACGGCTGGGGCCAGTGGCACAAGGCCGACCACGACGGCGTCGGCTTTGACCGCTCCGTCGCCACCGGCACCGGCTTCGTGGGCCAGTACCAGCCCGAGGTCGCGCGCATCTACGAGTTCGCCGCCACCACGCCCGACAACCTGCTGCTCTTCTTCCATCATGTGCCCTACACCTACACGCTGCACCATGGGAAAACGGTCATCCAGTACCTCTACGACAGCCACTATCGCGGCGCAGCGCAGGCCGCCGAGTTCGTCACTGACTGGTCTTCACTCAAAGACCGCATCGACCCTGCGCTCTATAACAACGTGCTGCCGCGCCTGGAATATCAGGCCGGCCACGCCATCGTGTGGCGCGACGCCGTCACGCAGTACTTCCTCAAGCTCAGCGGTATCCCCGACGCGCAGGGCCGCGCGGGGCATTATCCCGGCCGCCTCGAAGCAGAAGACGCCCGCCTCACCGGCTACAAGGTCATCGATGTAAATCCGTGGGAAGACGCGTCGCACGGCAAAGCAGTCTCGTGTCAGGGCACGACTTCAGTCGCGCCGAAGCCGGCGCGCGATGAATCCGGGGCTTCAGCCCCTGACGGTGCTCACAGTTGCTCCGCCGAGTGGACTTACACAGGCCCCGCAGGCCGCTACAACATCGCCGCGCAGTACTTTGATCTGCAGGGCGGCGCGGCGCAATTCACGCTTGAGGTGGGCGGCCAGCCCGTCGCCGCCTGGACCGCCAATGCCGCGCTGCCCTCACGCCGCCCCCACGGCGACAACTCCACGCGCTACACCGCCCCGTGCGTCCAACTCAAGCCCGGCGAGGTCATCCGCATCGAAGGCACACCTGACGCCGCGGACCCCGCCGCGCTGGATTACATTGAGCTGCTGCCCGCAGCCGCGGCGCCATAGGCTGATGCGCAGTCAGGCGCTGCCCCGCGTGAGAAGCCTCACATCGGCAGACTCTGGCCGCGCGTTATGATGTCCAACGTGCGCATTTCTGGGCATACCCTCCGGCGCAGTCTTCTGGCGCTCATCGCCTTTGTCCCTTGCTTCGCGCCAGCCCAGACCTCTGACGCCAACCTCCTCGCGCAACTCACCTCCGACTTCGCCCGCCTGGCGCCCCAAACCATCCGCCCCGCCGACGGCTACATCCGCCATCCCTACCTCATCCCCGCGGGCTACTACGCCCAGATGTGGGACTGGGACGGCTTCTTCATCGGCCTGCACTGGGCCAACCAGAACCCCGCCGACGCGAAGTACCTGCGCGACTGGGTGCTCAGCTTCGCGGCCTCGGCAGACAAGGACGGCTACGTCGCCGGATGCATCACGCCCAAAGGCCCGCGCCCGCTCTTCGGCAAATTTGCCATGAAGCCGTTCCTCGCGCAGGGCGCGCTCGTCGCCGCCGAGCAACTCCACGACTACGAATGGCTGCGCCCCGCGTGGCCCGCAATGCAGCGCATCCTCGACTACCGCAAGCGCACGCAGTTCGACGCCAACTGGGGCCTCTGGTTCTGGGACAACGCCATGCAGTCCGGCGCGGACAACAACGC
>JAJYBT010000560.1 GCA_021778875.1 Acidobacteriota bacterium
GCGCAGGTCAGCCCATCACGGAGCCCGGCGGCAACATGGTTGTGGACATCGGCGGCGGCACCACCGACATCGCCGTTATTTCGCTCTCCGGCATCGTGTACTCGCGCTCGGTCCGCATGGCCGGCAATCAGATGGACGAAGCCATCATGAATTACCTGAAGCGCAAATATAACCTGCTGATCGGCGAGCGCACCGGCGAGCACATCAAGATGGAGCTGGGCTCCGCGTACCCGCTCGACAAGCCGCTGACGCTGGAGATTAAAGGCCGCAACCTGATCGAGGGCGTGCCCAAGACCATCACTATTGACGACAGCGAAATCCGCGAGTCGCTGGCTGAGTGCATCAGCACCATCATGAACGCCATCCGCGTGGCACTCGAACGCACGCCGCCAGAGCTGTCCGCCGACATCAGCGATCGCGGCATCGTGCTGACCGGTGGCGGAGCGCTCATCAAGAATCTGGACAAGCGTATCCGCGAGGAGACGGGCCTGCCTGTCTCGGTCGCCGACGACCCGCTGGCCTCCGTGGTCCTGGGCACGGGCAAGATGCTGTCCGACTTTGGCCTGTTGCGCAAGATCAAGATCGATTAGCGACTCGCACCTGCGAGTCATGTTTAACAGGGGATTGTCGGGCGGAAGCACGTTCCGCAAGCAGAAGTGACGAGGAGGGGCAAATAGCCGTTGGCTTAAACGCTCGTTATAGAAGGGAATTTCGGACTGCAGAGCGCCTGTCATCCCGAGCGAAGCAGTTTCAGCGCAGCTGAGACTGCGCAGTCGAGGGACCTGCTTCGAACCTCAATTCGTCATGCGTGATCGCAATTACTACGTATACATAGTGGCCAGCCGCTCGCGCACACTGTACATCGGGGTTACGAGCAACCTGGCTCGGCGCATCGAGGAGCATCGCACCGGCGTTTACGAGGGATTCACTGCAATCTACCGTTGCCACAGGCTCGTCTGGTTGGAACACTATGTCACGGTGGCTCGAGCGATTGATCGCGAAAAGCAGCTCAAGGGATGGTCGCGATCGAAAAAGATCCGTTTGATGGAACAGGACAATCCAACGTGGGTTGATTTAAGCGGCGATTGGGGGAAAGAAGCAGGTCCCTCGACTGCGTCCGGTCGCCGCAGCGACGCGGACTTCGCTCGGGATGACAAGCATATTTAAGCCACCATGGAATCCTTTCTCAGCCGCTACCGGAACCCGCTCATCCTGCTGACGGTGGTGCTCGCGCAGTTGCTGGGGCTGGCGGTGCAGGTGCGCCGGACGCCCAGCCATCCGGGCGGCGAACAGGTGAGCCTGATCCGCTATTGGGTCGTCAGTCTGGTGACGCCCATCGAGCGCATCTTTCTCTTCTCCGGTCACGGACTCAGCGGCACCTGGCACAACTACATTGACCTGCGCCATGTGCGGCAGCAAAATGCGCAATTGCAGGCAGAGCTGGATCGCATGCGCCTGGAGCAGGCGTCGCTAGCCGAAGCCGCCCGGCAGGATATCCGCCTGCAGCGGCTGCTCGGCTTTCAGCAGCAGTACGTTGCGAAGACGGTCGCGGCACATGTGATCGGCACCAGCGGCAGCGAGCTTTCTCGGGTCCTTTACATCGACAAGGGCTTCGATAACGGTGTCCGCATCGATCAGCCCGTTATCACGCCCGATGGCGTGGTGGGCAAAATCCGCAACGTCTTTGCCGGCACCGCGCAGGTGCTGGAGCTGAACGACCCCACCAGCGGCCTCGGTGTCATCCTGACGCAAACAAGGCTCCGTGGCATTCTGCGCGGCAACACCGCCGGGCAGCTTGAGATTGTCGATGTTCTGCCCGACGAGCGTATCCAACCCGGTGAGCCGGTTGTGACAAGCGGCGGCGACGGAATCTTTCCGCGCGGCATGCCGGTCGGTACGGTGGAACGCACGATCGCGGACCCGGAGCGCAATCCCTATGTCGCGTTGCTGGTAAAGCCCGCTGTGAACCTCACGCGGCTGGATGAGGTTCTGGTCGTCACGCAGACCAGCGACTCTATGCCCGCCGCCATGCAGCAGGATGTGACCACCAGCGAGCAGAAGGCGGCCGATATTCTGGCGCAACGCCTGCCCGGCGTCGCTGCGGGGCCGCAGTTGGGCCCGGATGGCAAGCCGATCGACGCGAATGCTCCGCCGCCGCCAGTCCACCCGCCCGCTCCCTTGCATCCTGATCGTTTTACGCCGGGTGCGACGCCACCCGCCAGCAGTCTGCAGCCGGGTGCGACGTATCCGGTGCAGACATTCCCGGCGCAACCTGCCGCCAGTGCCCCGGCCACTGCCGGAAATACCGCAGAGCCGACTCAAACTGCGCCCACACGTGCCAGGCCCCGTTCCACTGCTGCATCGGTGCACTCGGCAGATACGAAGCCGGACGCCGCGCCAGCCCACACGGCGGGCACCGCCGCCAGACGCAAGAAGTCCACCACCACCGCTACGCCGGCTAACCCTGATCCAGAGTCGCAGCCCTGACCATGGCGATGATCCCTCACAGCACGCGGCGCGAAAAGGACGAGCACGGCTTTCACCCGGCTGCGCTCATTCTGATTCCGGTCCTAGCGATCTTTCTGCAGGTTTACCTGCCGCTGCGTTTTCCCAGCATTCAGGCGCTCAACCTGCCGGTGCTGGTGGTCATCTACTTTGCGGTTTCTCGGCGCAGTCCGGTGGCGGGCACGCTCATCGGCATGATCATCGGCATCATTCAGGATGCGATGACCCACCTGCCGTTGGGCATCAACGGCATCGTGGACTGCATTGTGGGGTATATGGCCGCCTCAATCGGAGTGCGCGTGGATGTGGAAAATCCCGGCTCACGGCTCATCATCAACTTTGTCTTTATGCTGCTGGCCAGCGCGCTGCACATCGTCATTCTCGGTCGTCTGCTGGGTATGCACCAGCAATGGATTTGGGTGCATCAGCTCATCCGCGCCGTGGTGAATGCATTAGTCGGCGTGGTCTTGTTTGCGGTGTTTGATCGCTTGCGCCGCCGTGTCTAGGAGCTTTGGTTGGCCTTCCCGCCACGACAGGCAGACATACATGCAGATCCCCTGCGGGGATGACAACCAGAACAACAAACTCTCGTATCCACTTCCTCGCTTCTGCCTTTGCCGTTGCTGCTGGTCGTCACTTCCGCTTCTGCTTTTCTTCCTGTCATTCCCACAGAAAACTGGTTATATCCGCAGCGGTGGGGTTAGATTTTTTTCTGTCATTCCCGAAGGGAATCTGCTTCTACCTGGCTGCTCCGGTGGACCCCTTATAACGCGTCGCCCAGCAGCGCTTTCACATATTCTGTCAGGGCCTTCCGTCCGCTTGTCGTCATGCTGTAGAAAGTCACGGGCTTGCGGTGCACAAACTTTTTTCAACGCGCAGACAATGCCCAGTGCTTTCCAGAGGCGGTTTCTATCCCTTGGTATCGGCGACCGTGTCCCGCTGCCGGGCCGCCGCCAGCGGCGGCTGCGGCTCGGTCATGCGCTTCGGGTCGAGGATTTCGGCGATCTCGGCCTCGCTCAGCAGCCTCTTC
>JAJYBT010000561.1 GCA_021778875.1 Acidobacteriota bacterium
GGAGCCATCGCCGACCCCACTACCCTCGACCGCGCCCGCGCCTTCGGCTTCAACCCCGAGGAATCGCTGCGCTCCTTCAACGCCTGCCCGCTCTTCACCTCCCTCGGCGACGCCGTAGTCACAGGGCCCACAGGCCACAACCTGCGCGATCTCCGCCTGCTCATGGCCTTCGATTCCTAGCCGCCTGCAATGCGGCAAGTTTCATTCACCGCGCCTTCTGCTTTAGGATGGAAGTGTGGCTCGAAGAGCAACCCGCAAAACCGTCGATAAAACGCCCGACATCCGCGCCGTAGCCGCGCTGGCCAAGGTCTCCATCGCCACGGTCTCAAGAACCATCAACGGCGCGCCCGTCGTCAGCGACCGCCTCTCAAAGCGCGTCTGGCAGGCCATCAAACAGCTCAACTACTTCCCCAACACCCACGCACGCAGCCTCGTCTCCGGCCGCAGCCGCATCCTCGGCATCATCGTTGAAAACATCACCAATCCGTTCTTTCCCGAACTGATCCAGAGCTTTGAAGAGATCGCCGTCGCCCACGGCTATGAAACCCTCGTCAGCTCCTCCAACAGCAATCCCGCCAACCTCGCCACCACCATCCGCCGCATGATCGAGCGCAAAGTCGAGGGCGTCGCCATGCTCACCTTCGGCGAAGAAGAACCCGTACTCAACCAGCTCGCCATCCACGACATTCCACTCGTCTTCGCCGAATTCCACTTCGACGACCCCAACGTCAGCACCATCCTGCTCGACTACAAGACCGGCATCCACGCCGCTGTCGAGCATCTCTTCAGCCTCGGCCATCGCCGGATCGCCTTCCTCGCCGGCCCCCACCACATCCATTCCGCCGTCACCCGCGAGAACGACTTCCGCGCCGCCATGGATGCCATCAGCCTTTCCACCCGGAAAGAATGGGTCATCGAGTGCGACCACACCCTCAAGGGCGGCGTCGCTGGTTTTGAGAAGCTCCAGGCCCTCCCGTCCCGGCCAACCGCAATCCTCTGCTCCAATGACATGACCGCCATCGGCGTTCTGCGCGCCGCCTATCTCAAGGGCATGCGCGTCCCCCAGGACCTCTCCGTCATCGGCCTCGACGACATCGACTTTGCTGAGTTCACCCTGCCGCCGCTCACCACCATCCGCCTCTCGCGCTCTGACCTCGCCCACGCAGCCTTCGAGGCCCTCCGCCAGCAGGCCGAGGAAGCCGACGAGCCCGGAAAGCAGCGAGAATTCCTCGTCTCCACCAGCCTCGTCCTCCGCGGTTCCACCGCCCCACCCCCCGCCCAGCAATAACTCCCCGGCTACGGAAAATACTCGCCGCCTGCAAGATTCTGTGCGAAGGCACGACTTCACAGCTTGCGGAAAAACTCCCGCGGGCAAGGTTTTGTAACAGGGCACGAGTTTACTCGTGCCGCAAGTGGCTTAAAATCAGCATGGCCTTCCGGCCCTGCGGAAAAGCCCGGGTACTCGAAAATTCCCTCCAAATTTTCCCTCCGACGGATAGCGCATCATCCGGATTTCCCTTTCCCCAGCCACAAGCCGGGGTTGCCCCATCCTCGTCCTTCGCGCCAGCGAATGACAGGGTGGGAGGCCACGATTCCCCACCTGGCCCAGCAAAATTTCCTCCGCCCCCTTTGCACATAATTTCCCCTCCATAGCGCACAATGAAATTGCAGCACTCGAATCCACAACCTCGCACCGCAGTCGTCGGCCGCCGGTCCGGAGGAAGCTGGTAGCTGGAGGCTAAGCAGGGGTACCCCCTCCCCCCTACCCTTTTCGCAACTTTGTATAGACATTGACTGAGCCCACACGACACAGGCGCACTCAGGTTGTTTAGAATCAACATAAAATACAAAGGCCCTCCGCGCGCGGAGAGCCTTTTACCAGTCAAAAACCTCAATTCCGCTCTACTCGCACCCACCCGCTATTGAAGGAATCACCAGCACCTCATCGCCATCCTGAAAGCTGTACTTCTCGTTGCCGAGGAAGCGAATGTCTTCCTCGTTCACATAGAAGTTGATGAAGCGCCGGATCTGCCCGTCCTCGCCGCGCAGGTGCTGCTTCAGCGCGGGAAAGCGGTTCTCGATCTCCGCCACAAGCTCCGGCAGGTTGGCCGCCGTGCTGGCAATCTCGCGCACGTTGTCGGTGTGCTTCTGGAACGCGTTCGGCAAAAGGACTCTAACGGACATGGCTTTCTCCTGCCAGGCTCAACTCCCGGCCTGCTGTGTGTTCTTCAACAAAATTTTCGAAATCAGTAAGCCGCGGACGAATCGCCCGGCTCTGGTCGTATGCGCCGCTCAGCGCATCGGTCGTCTTCAGGCCGTTGCCGGTGATGCAGGCAACTGTCAGCTCGTCCGCCTGGATGCGTCCATGCGCATAAAGCCGCGCCGTCACCGCCGTCGTCACGCCGCCTGCCGTCTCGGTAAAGATGCCTTCGGTCTCCGCCAGCTCCTGAATGGCGGACACAATCTCCACATCCGACACATCCTCGGCCCAGCCGCCCGACGAGCGAATCGCCCGCGCCGCATACAGCCCGTCCGCCGGATTGCCAATCGCCAGCGAGCGCGCAATCGTGTGCGGCCGCTGTGGCTCAATCACCTCGGTGCCGTTCTTCACCGCCTGCGCAATCGGCGAGCAGCCCGTGGCCTGCGCGCCAAAGAAGCGCACCGGCTTGTCTTCCACCAGCCCCAGCGCAATCAGCTCGCTGAACGCCTTGCGAATCTTCGTAATCAGCGAGCCACCGGCCATCGGCACAACCACGTTGTCCGGCAGCCGCCAGCCCAGTTGCTCGGCAATCTCAAAGCCCACCGTCTTCGATCCCTCGGCGTAGTAGGGCCGCAGGTTCACATTCACAAAGCCCCAGTTGTAGCGGTCCGCAATCTGCGAGCAGAGCCGGTTCACGTGGTCGTAGTTGCCGTCCACGCGCACCAGCGTCGCGCCATAGACCTGCGTGTTCAGAATCTTCGCGGGCTCCAGATCGGCCGGCACCAGGATGAACGTCTTCAGCCCCAGCCGCGCCGCCTGCGCCGCCACCGCGTTCGCCAGGTTGCCCGTCGAGGAGCAGCCCACCGTGTCAAACCCAAACGCCTGCGCATTGGCCAGCGCTACCGCCACCACGCGATCCTTGAAGCTCAGAGTCGGCATGCACACGGCGTCGTTCTTGATGTAAAGATTGCGCGCCCCGATGCGCGCCGCCAGCCGCGGCGCCTTCACCAGCGGAGTCAGCCCCGCCGGCGTCTGCGGCTCATAGCTCTCGGCCACCGGCAGCAGCGCCCGATAGCGCCACATGTTCAGCGGACCCGCGCTGATGGCCTCGCGCGTAAAGCGCGTGCCGGCACGCTCAAGGTCATACGTCACCTCCAGCGGAGAAAAGCACTCATCACAAATGGAAAGCGGCTGATCGCCATAGGTTTTGCCGCACTCACGGCATCGCAATTCGTAGGCAGTCGTCACAAGTCCCTCGCATCGATGCGAGCAACTGCGGATACGCGGGCGCGTGACCGGCTCAAAATGAGCGAACGTGAAGTGACTCGAAA
>JAJYBT010000562.1 GCA_021778875.1 Acidobacteriota bacterium
TTGAGTCCCCCTGCTGACCGCCGGTCCGTTCCTTGCTCACTGCTTTTTCTCCTCCGCGGCATTCTGCTGCGGCTGTGGAATGGTGATGTCCACCGGGTGAATCGCGCCCAGGTTCAGCGCGTCCAGTCCGGGCTTGATTTCGGGCCCGTTGCCCACCACCAGAATTGCCAGCTTGTCCGGGTGGATGTACTTGTCTGCCACGCGCTTCAGATCGGCCAGCGTCACCTTCTCAATATCGGCCTTGTAGGTTTCAAGGTAGTCTGCGGGGTAGCCGTAGAACTCCAGCCGCACCCGCTCGGCGAGCACCTTGTCCCTGGTGTCGTAGCGGAAGAGGAACGAGGTCAGGATATCTTCCTTGGCCCGCTTCAGTTCCTCTTCTGTGAAAGGCTTTGTGGTGAGCCCGGCAATCTCTTCCATGGCTGCCTTGGTGGCGTCCACGGTGGAGGCGCTCTTGGTAATGGCGACGACCCTGAACGTGGCTGGATGGTCATAGCTGAATCCATAGCCGCCGCCCACTGCATAGGCAAGTCCCAGCTCGGTGCGCACCTTCTGGAAGAGCCGGCTGCCAAAGCCGCCGCCCAGAATGTCATTCATCACCGCCAGCGCGGGAACGTCGGGATTGCGCCGGTCCGTTCCCAGTCCTGCAATCTGCACGTTGGACTGGTTCACGTCCTGCTTGTCCACAAAGTAGACGCCGGGCCTGGGGCCGTTGAAGACATCGTGCCGCGCGGGCAATGGCTGGACGCGCGGAAGACCTTCGAAGGTCGCGCGCAGTTTCGCCTCCATCGCGGCCGGGTCAAAATCGCCGCTGATGCTCACAATCAGCGGGCCGCCGATGGTGCGGTCGTGCCACGCCTTCAGGTCGTTCAGCGTCACCGTGCTCACGGTGGCCAGTTCCGGCTGGCGCGCGTAGGGACTGTCCGCGCCGTAGATCAGCTTGACGGCCTCGCGCGTGGCAATCTCGCTCTCGTCATCGTTGCGGCGAACGATGCCCGTCGCCTCCTGCTGCTGCGCCAGTTGCAGCTTTTCCGCGCTCCATTTGGGATGGAAGAGCAGGTCCATGGCCAGCGCATACACCTGGTCCGAGTCGCCCTTCAGCGAATCCCACGAGAGAGCAGTGGAGTCGATGTCTCCCCCGGTCTCAATGTGGGCCGCCTTGGATGCAAGCAGGTCGTCCATGGCGTCGCCGCTCATTTTCTCGCTGCCGCTGGTGCGCCACGCCTGGCCGTAGATGTCCACCAGGCCGGCCTTGGCCGCGTCTTCATTCCGTGAACCGCCGGGAATCAGCACCGACCCGTTGACGAAGGGCAGCTCATGATCCTCCTGCAGAAACAGGATGATGCCGTTTTTCAGCTCGATGCGCACCGGCTGGTGCGGCTTGAATTCATGCAGCTTCGGTATGGGAATCTGGTCCCAGGGCTTTGCCTGCTGGGCTGCCAGCGCAACCGGAAAAAGCAGCGCCGCAAACGCTGCGCCGGCAACCAGACCGCGGGAAACGCCATTCAGTGAGCGGGTCTTCATTGTGCGCCTCCGTTGTTCTTTGCCGCGGTTGTGGGAGCTTGAAAGTCAATCTCGGCGCTGGTCCGGTTGGTCGCCACAAACACCTCGTTCGCCACGCGGCGTATATCGGCCTTCGTCACCTTGTCCACTCGATCCAGTTGCAGGAACAGCTCGCGCCAGTCGCCGTAGCGCGTCTGGTACTCGGCCAGCGCGTTGGCCAGGCCCTGGTTGTCGGCCAGTCCGCGCAGCAGGTCGGCGCGGGCGCGGGTCTTGTACATGGCCAGTTCCCCGTCGGTCACGTCGGTGGTCTTGAGCCTGTCAATTTCTTTGTGAATGGCCGTGCGCATTTCTGCCGGCGTGTGGCCCGGCAGCGGCACGGCATAAAACGCAAACAGGCTGGGAAACTTGTTGCCGGGGAAGGGACTGAAGCCCTGCGCCTCGGCGGCAATCTGCTGGTCGCGCACCAGGCTGCGATACAGCCGCGAGACGCGCCCGTTCGACATGATGTCCTGGATGGCGTCGTACACCGCGTCGTCCGGGTTGCGGTAGCTCGGCCGGTGGTAGCCCTCGATGTAAAAGGGCTGCGTCTGCTCCCGGATGACAACGGATTTCTCGGCAAACTGCTTCGGCTCGACCGTGGTCATGTCCTCGGGCTTGGGCCCGCCGGGCACCTTGCTGAAGTATTTCTCCAGCATCGGCAGCACTTCAGCGGCCTTCACATCGCCCACTACAGTCACAACGACGTTCGACCCCACGTAGTACTTCTTGTGAAAGTCCATCGCCTCGGTCGCCGAAATCTGGCTAACCTCGCTGGGCCAGCCGATGCCGCTGCGGCCGTAGTTGTGGGCCACGTAGGCAGTCGCCAGAAACTGCTCGACAAGCCGGCCGATGGGGTTGGAGTCCGTGCGCATGCGCCGCTCTTCCAGCACCACATCGCGCTCCTTGTAGAACTCGCGCGGCACCACGTCCGAGAGACGTCCGCTCTCAAGCCAGGCCCACAATTCCAGCCGGTTTTCCGGCATCGACCAGTAGTACATGGTCTCGTCCAGGCCGGTTGAAGCGTTCAGGCCGGTGGCCCCGTTGCGCTCGGCCACATCAGTGAACTGGTTGGGCACAACGTACTTGCGCGCCTCCGCCTGCGCTTCAACGAAGGCCTTCTTCAGCTCGGCCAGCTTCTGCGGATCGCGACCCACCGGCTTCAGATACTCGGCCTCGTAGGCGTTGTTGGCGGCTTCCACCTTGGCCAGCGCCACCTTCTCGTCGGGGTAGTCGTTTGTGCCAATCTGGCTCGTGCCTTTGAAGGCCAGGTGCTCGAACATGTGCGCCAGGCCGCTCTCGCCGTTGGGGTCGTTCACGTCGCCCGCGTCAATAAACGTGGTGTAGCTGAAGACCGGCGCCTCCGGCCGTTCGCAGATAATCAGCGTGAGCCCGTTGGGCAGCACCTTGGTCGTGATCTTCTGCTCAAAGCTCTTCAGATCCTGGGCTGTCGCCGCCTGCCATCCCGCGGCCAGAACCAGCAGCGCCACGGCGCTCTTCCAGGACCGAAAAAGGAATCTGCTCTGCATGGGTGCTCCTTAGCGCGGAGCGCACACCGCATGCTCCGCACTCTTCCAAACTATTGCGCCTGCGTGGGGGCGTCAAACTGTGTGCGCCGGGTTTGTCCTCGGCAGCGGGGCAGGCTGGGCCGCCCTGCGTGTGCGCGAAAACCATGCCTGCCCGCCAAATTGCCCTATACTGATGACTGCGTGCTCAAAGATTTCCGGCCTGCCGGACGTCGCAATTCCGGAGGGTTTTTCTTGGCATCTCGCAAAGCTTCCACACCGGCAAAGCGTTCCCGCATCCGCTCCACCACAGTCATCTGTGTGCGCCGCAATGGCCAGGTGGTGATGGCTGCCGATGGTCAGGTCACCCTGGGTGACCACGTGCTCAAGCACTCAGCAAAAAAGATTCGCCGCCTCTACCAGGACAAAATTCTCGCCGGATTCGCCGGTTCCACTGCGGACGCCTTCTCTCTTTTTGCACGCTTTG
>JAJYBT010000563.1 GCA_021778875.1 Acidobacteriota bacterium
CACCCCAGCCGGTTCGCAACGTATGGCCTCAGCCAGGCCTGCACCGTCTCGTCGATCAATGAACTGGAAAAGTACTTGGTCCACAGCGTGTCGACACGGCTCATGCTGGCATTCAGCGCCGGTGTAGCCTGCGCATTGCGCACAATCTGCGCGCACGCTGATTTCACGTCGTCGCCAATCGCGGCCAATCCTGCCGTGTACGTCACCTGCACCTCGTTGTAAGGCAGCCCCAGGACGTTCCACGGCAGCGTCACCTCGCCGGTCGCAGGATCGAAATCCACAAGCGACGGATCGATCGATGTCCATTGCCCCGGCAGCGAGAACGCCCACACAATCTCGTTCATCGGTTCGAGCAGGATCTCACCGCGTCGCGGCCGGGTATACCGGCCCTCGATCGCCAACAGCGGCGAAGTGGCCGGCGCCAGAGGCATCAGCGGCAGATAGCTCAAGAGCACCGTCTGCGCTCCGGCGGTTACCCGCAGGCGCTCGACATACTGAATCACATTCAGATCCGGCCGTCTGCAATAGCTGTTGATCAACGCCGTGGCAGCCGTGATCCAATCCGCCGTAGTCCCAGCCGGCAATCCGTAATTCGGGTAATCCGCTGGCTCCAGATATGCCATAACCATCTCCTGGGCGCTCAGGCGCCGGATGCATGCGCTGGTTTTGCCGCACGCGAGCAAACCGCGTGCGATCTCCGGCGCATCTTCCCGACACCTGATCCCGGTTATCTTCTACCGATCCACCAGCACCTGATAGTGCGCAAAATTCGCGCCCTTCACCACCGGCGCGCCGAACTTCACCGCCACGTACTGGTAAGTCAGCGAGTTGGGCAGACCAAGCTGGAAGAGCCGTGGAGCCGGATCGCCCAGCCAGTGGTACTCGATCAGATCCTCAGTGACGATATAGGCCGGCAACACCGCGGTGCCCGAACCTGGCGTGCCCGTGTAAGGAAGGCTCCAGTCCGGAATCAGCGGCAGATCGCCCGCCTGGGTTGACAGCATCTTTACGCGGAACCCGCCGGTAATCTGGTCAGTGTTCAGAACCACGTTGTACTCACTCTTCAACTCCTGGTCGATCAGATCGAGCAGCACCGGGTTCGCGTAGATCGCGGTGGGCCGCACATGATATCCGGTATTGGCTACCATCTGCGCCACGGTGGTCTTGATCGTGTCCACGATCTTCATCGACGTGGTCACGGTCACGGAGTTGCCTCCGGCCGCAATCTGCGCCGTGCAGCCCATGTATTGAGTGGTTGTCGGCGCGCTCAGGCTGGTGTCGTTGCCCTGCCATAGGGCCACGTCGTGCGCCACCATCACGCCACTCACCGTGTCCACCAGATCCTTGGCCTGCAGATAGGCAAACTGCTTCTGCTGGTCGCCGAGTTCGATGTCGAAGAGGTTGTAGTTGATCTGCGACACGATCGCCTTCAGCGGCACGCTCAACTCCACGCGCGTCGGACTGACCACGGTCGGGCTGATGCTGCGCGGATTCACAAAACCCGCCGTGCCTGGATTCGGAATCGCGGTCTCTTCAAAGAACCGCGACGGATGCCCGGTGGCCGGCACCTGCTTGATGCGCTGCCCAAACGGGCTCGAGCGCCGGCAGATGTCGAAGATCTCCGTCTGATACAGCGGCACTTCGACCGCGCCCGGCCCAATGTAATCCGCTGCCGCGTGAATGTCTGCAAAGGTTGCGTTCATAGCTCTCTCCGCCCCTCCGTGGGGCCGTTGCTTGAGTGATCAGTGATCCATAGTCAGTGATCAGTGAATATCGATCAGCGGTCAGGCGCGTGGCCGCAAACAACCGACCACCGGACACTGACAACTGACAACCGCCCTACGAAATCGCGCCTGCCCGCAGAAGCTGCGTCTTCACCGCGATACGCTGTTCAAGGCTCAGTCCCGACAGCGCCGTATCCAGCGTGCGCACGTCCACCGGACCTTCGCCGATGCCGTGCTTGGCCAGCATCTCCACCGTGGAAGCCGGAACGGTCCGCCGCAGAGGGCTCACCGCATTCGTTGCCGATGCGGCCTTCAACTCCGCCAGCTCCCGTTCCGCTGCGGTCAGCCTCTCAGCCAGATCCGTCTCTCGACGGCTCTGCTCCACCGTGGCCGAGATCCTCTCCACTTCACCCGACAGCGCGCCCTGGCGTTCTTCCAGCCGGCTCAGCGTCCTCTCAAGCTGTGTGGCCGCGGCTTCAAGCCGCTCGATGATGTTCTTCTCGTCGCTTTCCATGTCCTTCCTTTCTCCAGTGGTCAATGATCCGTTGTCTTGCGCGCGGGTCGTCCCGCCCGCAAAGCAAACGTCCGCTAACCCTGCAATCTGCTTTATGGTTCGTACCTCAACCGCAAACAAAAATGGCCCGCTTCGCGGAGCCTCTTTGCCCACTTACTAACTCGCTAACTCGATAGCCGGCTGATGCGCCGTCGTTCTAACTCCACCGGTTCCGCCGCCCCCGCTAACCACGCTGCCTTCCGCTAACTCGCCATCCGGAAGCTTGTGGCCCGGTACGCAGCCTTGTCGCGCAGCAGAATCGCCGCCCCGGTAAAGGTCACGCGTGTCAGCTTCCACACCTCGGCGCGCATGTCCTCAACCCGCGCGTCTGCCAGTTCGTAGCTCATGCCCATCGCCTCTGGCGCATGGGCCACTATCGCCGCCGTCACCTCTGGAAAATCGCGCGCGTACAGATATCCGCGCACCACCAGCCGCTGTCCCACCACATTCGCCTCGGTCAGCAGCCCGATCTTACGCTGCGCATCGTGCCCATCCCAGCCCGGCCGGTAATCCACCGCCATACCCAGCAGCGAGGGCAGCGCCTTTTCTGCCGCCTCGCGCGTCAGCATTACGCGGTGCCCGCACGCGCCGGCCGGCGCCTTGTCGCTGGCCGCATTCACCACCGTCAACACACCCTCAAAGGGCACCCGGTTCGGATGCTTGTCCACATGAGGAAACTCCACCGCCATCGCTTCCAGTCGCATCTGCTCGCTCCACTCGCTAGGGTTCAGGTTTCTGAGATCTGGGATCAGGCTTCGGCCATCAACTGCCCCCTGATCCTTGCTTCCCGGGCCCTGTTTCCATCGGCGCCAGCCCCCGCATGGCCCGCACCTCATTCACCGTCAGCACGCCTGCCTGCAGCAACTGCACCTGCACGGCCAGCTCCGTCGTCTCATCCCGGGCGCTCAGTTCGTTAAACACAAACTCAAACTCCCGCCAGCCGATGCACTTGGCAAACAGATCCCGCGTAATGTGCTGCGCCAGCAGTAGCGCCAGCGGAGAAATGGCTCCGCGAAAGGCCTCATCCGCCATCTCAGAAGCCGTCGATTGATTCACATCCGCCTCAAGCCCCAGCATCAACGGAGGCAATCCAAACGCGTTCGCCACCATCCGAATCAGAAATTCCTGCCAGGCCAGCCGCAGGTCTGCGTCCGTTCCTTGCGCAAAGCGCAGCACCTCAGGCTTCTGCTCTGTCGAGAGCAGCGGCACTCGTCCCGTGCCCTCGATCTCGTCCTGCCACCAGCGGATC
>JAJYBT010000564.1 GCA_021778875.1 Acidobacteriota bacterium
CCGGCAAGGCAGCCGTGCCGGCAGAGAAGAGGAGCAGGGTAAGGATCGCGAGCTTTTTCATCCGACGAGAACCG
This sequence comes from Acidobacteriota bacterium, assembly GCA_021778875.1. The sequence goes on from JAJYBT010000564.1 coordinate 75, forward strand.
CGCCTCCATTCACGTTCAGGATTTCTCCGCTGATGAAGCCGGCGTACGGTGTGCAGAGAAAGAGTATTGGCCCGGCTATTTCGATTGGACGCGCGACGCGGCGGAGGGGTATCGCGCCGAAGATAGATGGGCTGGTGGCGGGGTCGGCGAGGGCTGCGGCCGACATGTCTGTATCAACCCAACCAGGCGCGACGCAATTGACGGAGATGCCTTGCGGAGCCAGCTCGCTGGAGAGGCTTTTGGTGAGGCTGATGAGGGCTCCCTTACTGGCGGCGTAGTCGGCGTGGTTGGCCTCGCCGCGCTGTCCGGCGGTGGAGCTGACGAAGACGATATGCCCGGCGGGCTGGTCGGGCATACCTGGCTGGTTCGATTTCGTCCTTCCCTGGCGAAGCATCTGGGCGACGGCAGCCTGTGCGAGTCCATAGACGCTGTCGAGGTTGATGGCGAGGGTGGAGCGCCACTGCTCTTCGGGCATGGAGGCGATCGGGGCTTCGTGTGGCGGCCAAACGCCATGGTTGGCGACAAGGGCATCGATGCGGCCATAGGCTTCGATGGTTTTGGCGACCAGAGCGCGGCCGTGCTCAGGAGTCGAGAGCTCCTGCTCGATGGCTATGCAGTTGGAGCCGAGTTCGGCGACGAGAGCGTCGGCTGCGGAGCGGGCGCTGCGGTAATTGAAGGCCACGCGTGCTCCGGCCTGATGGAAGAGGCGGACGGCAGCAGCTCCAATGCCGCGGGAGCCTCCGGTAATGAGAACGACTTTGTTTTCAAGCGAGAGCGGGACTGCGGGCACGGGCATACTTTGACGCTAATGGAGCGTCAGCTCCCGATGCAAGATGGGGTTTGATGGCGTGGAGGGCGCAGGCGTGCCTATCGGTTGGCGAAGCCTGCGATTTCCAGCACTCTAGTCGGTGAAAGCCGGGCCGATGTTTGCCCTGTAGCGGGCACGGGCCAGGTCGAGCTTGGCAATGGCTTCCGGACCCAGAGGCTTGGCGCAACCGAGTTGCTGGGTGGTGAGGAAGACCTTGGCGAAGTGCTCGCAGACCTCGGTCTTCATGAAGGCATCGATGAGGTCCTTGCCGTAGGTGACCAGGCCGTGATTCGAGAGCAGGATGGCATCGTGGTCGCGGACGAAGGGTTGGAGGCTGGCGGCGACTTCATCGGTTCCGGTGGTGGCATACTCGGCCAGCGGGATTTTGCCGAGGGTCATGACGATTTCGGCGCACAGAGGCGCATCGAGCGCGAGGCCGCAGGAGGCGACACCGGTCGCGATGGGTGGGTGCGCATGCACCACGGCGTTTACGTCGGGACGGGCGTGGTAGATGGCCAGATGCATGCCGATTTCGCTGGTGACGTTGCGGGACCCGGAGAGCAGGCGGCCTTCCATGTCGGCGACGACCATGTCTGAGGGCCGGAGCAGACCTTTGCTGCAACCGGTGGGCGTGGCCAGGATGCAGCGCTCGCCGTAGCGCTCGCCGTAGGGCAGGCGGACGGAGAGATTTCCGGAAGTGCCGGGTGCGAAGCCGAGCCGGTGCATCCAGCGGGCGAGGCGCGAGAGCTGGCGGCGCAATTCGCGCTCGGACTGCTCGATATTCACTACGGATCCTCCGACTTGCGCAGAGGGTCGAGCGGCGGGGAGCTTTTCCAGTACGGTGATTGCGGGATGAGGAGTCATAATTCGTGCGACCTTTTTATTCGGCTATCAGGGGATCAGGAACGTAGTCGAAGATTCTGAGTCAAACACGAAAACTTAACACTGCAGGACGCAGCCAGCCTGGATGGGAGGCAGCAATGGACAGGGAGGATCTGCGTGTGCTGCACGCAGAGCGCATGGCACAGCTGCTACGCGCTGGAGCCGGCTAGCCGGCCGCAACGTTGCTGCTGCAATCGCGAGGATGAATAGCAGCATGGCCTGCAGCGAGCGCAGGGCGGTCGCGGGAATCTCTGCATAGGGCGCAATGCAAAATGCGAGTATGCATGCGATGCAAAGCAGAGCGACGACGATTTTGACTGACCGCGCCATTGGGGATGATGGTAGAAAGATTTTCGCGGCATTGCAAGAGAGTCTTTTTGCTTGCAGTCCGGTCAATTGCCGATTTGGCCCAGAGCGCCGGTGCGTTAACCCTCATTCCGGCGGTGCTCGGGTGGGTTAGATGACGACCGACTCTTGGTACTCGCCGAAAACCTCGCGCAGAGCGACGGCGATTTCGCCGACGGTCGCATAGCTTTCGACCGCGTTCAGGATGGCAGGCATCAGGTTCTGCCCGCTGCGACCGTGGTCACCCACCTGACGGAGTGCTGCCTGCCAGGGTGTCGGGTCGCGGCGGGCGCGGAGAGCCCGGACGCGCTCGACCTGGCGGCGCTCGAGGTTTTCGTCGATGCGCTGGATGGGGATGGGGGGTTCCTCATCGCGGGTGAAGCGATTGACTCCCACGACGGTGGCCTGGCCGGAGTCAACCGCCCGCTGGTAATCGTAGGCGGCGGACTGGATTTCCTGCTGCACCCAGCCGCGCTCGATGGCGCGCAGCATGCCGCCGAGGGCGTCGATGCGGTCGAGATAGGCCCGGGCCTGCTGTTCGAGGTCGCTGGTGAGGGATTCAAGGTAGTATGACCCGGCGAAGGGGTCGATGGTGTTGGCGACGCCGGACTCGGAGGCGATGATCTGCTGGGTGCGCAGGGCAATGCGGGCGGCCTCTTCAGTGGGCAGGGCGAGGGCTTCGTCGTATCCGTTGGTGTGGAGGGACTGGGTGCCGCCGAGGACAGCGGAGAGCGCCTGGATGGCGGTGCGGACGATGTTGTTTTCAGGCTGCTGTGCGGTGAGGGTGGAACCGGCAGTCTGGGTGTGGAAGCGGAGCATCAGAGAACGTGGATTTTGGGCTCCGAAGTGCTCGCGCATGATGCGCGCCCAGAGTCGGCGGGCGGCGCGGAATTTGGCAACTTCCTCGAAGAAATTGTTGTGTGCGTTGAAGAAGAAGGAGAGGCGCGGGGCGAAGCGGTCTACGTCGAGTCCGGCGTGGATGGCGGCCTGGACGTAGGTCATGCCATTGGCCAGGGTGAAGGCGATCTCCTGCGCGGCGGTGCAGCCGGCCTCGCGCATGTGGTAGCCGGAGATGGAAATGGTGTTCCACTCGGGCGTGTGTTCATTGGCCCATGCGAACATGTCGGTCACAATGCGCATGGCGTGGGGGATGGGATAGATGTAGGTGCCGCGGGCGATGTACTCCTTGAGGATGTCGTTTTGGACAGTGCCGGAGAGCTTGCGGGGGTCGACCCCGGTGCGGCGGGCGACGGCAACGTACAGCGCGAGCAGGATGGCCGCCGTCGCGTTGATGGTCATGGAGGTGGAGATTTTGTCGAGGGCGATGCCGTCGAAGAGGCGCTGCATGTCCTCGATGGAGTCAATGGCGACGCCGACCTTTCCGACCTCGCCGAGGGACATGGGATCG
>JAJYBT010000565.1 GCA_021778875.1 Acidobacteriota bacterium
TACCGGCTGAATGCAGGCTTTGTGCCGGTGCGCAAGCCGCGCAAGCTGCCCGCTGAAGTGGCGCGCGTAACCTATGACCTGGAGTACGGTACAGACACGCTGGAGATTCACCTGGATGCGATTGCGCCGGGCCAGCGCGTGGTGCTGGTGGACGACCTGCTGGCCACTGGCGGCACCATGCAGGCCACAGTGCAACTGGTGAAGCAGCTCGGCGGCGAGATTGCCGGACTCGCATTTGCCGTTGAATTGGACTTCCTCAAGGGCCGCGATCGTTTCCCGGAGTACGACGTCTTCAGCCTGTTGCACTACAACGAGTAGTGCGCTGGAGGATCGCTCCCGCAATCTGCCCGCGCATTCTGCAGCGATCAGGATTTCTCTTCCTCGGCGCCCGCGATTGAGGCGGCTTCATCTGCCTTGTCCTGCAGCATCTGAGCATCGGCAAAGCGATAACCCACATACACATCTGTGAGCAGGTAAACGGGATTCGAGGGATCGTCCTCGATCTTCTTGCGCAACTGCCGGACAAACGTGCGCAGATATTCCACTTCTTCGCGGCAGTTTGCGCCCCACACGGCAGTGAGCAGCCGGGCATAGGTCACCACGCGCCCGGCGCGGCTCATGAGACAGTGAAGGATTTCATATTCCTTGCGCGTCAGATGCACGGGCTGGCCGCGTTTGGTCACGACGCGACGCACCGGCGTAAGGCAAATCTCGCCAATCTCGATGGGCGCATCCTCGGCGCGCACCGGAGCGTGGACACGGCGGTGCGCGGTGCGAATGCGCGCAATGAGCTCGCGAATGCTGAACGGCTTGGTGATGTAATCATCGGCGCCCAGTTCGAGCGCTTCGACTTTTTCTTCCTCGCCTTCACGCACGGTGACCATCATGACCGGCAATCGCGGCGCAAAAGCGCGGATGCGACGCAGCGTCTCAATGCCTCCAATACCCGGCATGTTGATGTCGAGCAGAACAACATCGCAGGCGCCGGCTTGAAGGAGTTGTAATGCCTCTTCGCCGCGCGAAGCCTCCGTGACCTGAAAGCCAAGTTCGGCGAGGGGGGGCCGCAGCGCTCTGCGAATGGCTGCTTCGTCGTCAACGATAAGAACACGAATGGCGGGCTGGTTCATCGGGATTTCCTCTTTTGCTCCGGTGCGGGAATGGCCGCATAGAAGGTTGTGCCCTCATGCTCGTCGCTGGTGACCCAGACATAGCCGCCGTGAATCACTGCCGCGCGCTTGGCAACCGAGAGCCCGATGCCCGTGCCTGCGGCCCGATTGGACGAGGTGGAAGAACGATAGTAGCGGTCAAAGATGCGCTCGCGGTCAGCGATGGGAATGACCGGGCCATAGCTGTGCACGGAAAAAATCACTTCGGCTTTCACCTGTTCGGCGCGAATGGTAATCGTGGTGCCATAGATTGAGTACTTGCAGGCATTATCAATGTACTGGGTGAGCAGCATGCTCATCAGCTGACGATCGCAGAGAAGTACGAGGTTTTCGTCGGACAGGTCAATGGCCACTTTCATGCTGGCCAGTCTATCCCTGAGGCTGGCGACGACTTCATCAATAAGCGCGCCAACGGCCACAGAAGCAGCATGGATGGCGACCTCGCCGGCATCGAGGCGGGCGGTAGTCAGCAGGCGCGTTGTCAGGTCATTGAGCAGACCTGCCTGCTCGTCAATGAGCGAAACAAGTTCGGCCTGCGCGGGCGACAAATGGCCCATCTCGCCCAGACCCGTTGAGGCAGCGCGAATGGCTGTCAGCGGCGTCTTATAGGCGTGTGCCAGGCTGTCGAGCACCGTGGAGCGCAACTGCTCCGTGAGGCGCTCTGTTTCGATTCGGCTTTCATTGGCGAAAGCGCGGTAGCGATCGAAGGTGATGGCAATCAGCGACGCAATCGCGTTGTTGGTAAGAGGGCTGGTGTCTCCCCGCACCACAAGGCTGCCGATGGGAACCGTGCCCAGGCGCACGACGCGGCGGGCAACCCCTGTTTCGGCATCGTCGTCCGACGTCTCGAAGTAGTAGACATTCTGCGCCAGTTCGCGCGGGTCCTCGTTCCAAAAGCCCGCCTGGTAGGTTTCGTGGAGATCCGCATCGAAGACAACCACCCCCTCAAGCGCAAATATCTCGTGAACCAGATCCGCCAGTTGAGCGCCGGGCTCGACGTGAAGATTCATCTGCAGCGTGCGGCGCGTGAACTCATACAGGTCATGCATCTGCCCGCCCCAGGACTCCGATTCATTCGCGTGCTCCGTCACGCGCGCAGAAAGCCTGCTGACAAGCAGGGCCGTAAGCACAAAAGCCAGCAGAGTCACTGAATTGACCGGGTCTTCCGCTGCATGCATCGCAGGCTGGCCTGAGATAAAGTAGCTTTGCACCAGTACCGCCGCAAGCGAAACAACGACCGCCTGCCAGAATCCCGACAGGAGAGCCACGGGGACCACAATCAGCAGGCAAAGGAGCGCGGTGACGGGGAGCAGCCATTGAAACCAGTGCGCCAGTATGCCAACCAGGACCACTCCGGCAACCCCAAGGGCACACTCCAGGACAAACAGTAGCGCTCGCAACCCGGAGCCGCGTATGCGGCGGGCGCCAAACAAAGTGCGCGCGAAGATGGATGATCCAAACAACGAGTTACGGTCCCCTCAGAATGAATGGGCGACGGGCGATCCGCATTGCCTGCAGAGGCACGGGTTCGATCCTGGCAACGCTTCGAGTGAAGTTACAGAGCGCAAAGGCATTGGCCGCTGCAGAATCGTTCGTATCAGCACAGGTAAATCGTGAGTGAATTTTAGCAGTATCACAATGTCCTTCTCATGCGCGCCGTTGTAATCGTGCTGCCAGTCACTGCGGCGAACGCTTCGTTGAGAGGCTGCGCAGTGCATGCCGCGGCTGCCAAAATGAATCTTTTTTGCAATCCTCATATGTTCTTTATGTACTGTTTGCATTACTAATATCAACCTGCAACGACCGGACCACATCAGTGAGGAGCCCAAACCCGGCGCTTCTCCTGAGCAATGACCTCCATTCGATGAGGCGACCCTTGCATTGCGAGGGCCTGGCCACGATGGAGTCCGCACCACGCAAAGTGCGGCCTCGACAATCTTCGTGTCTCATTCATCCGCGCTATACGACAAAACATCTTTTCATGGGAGGAACAGTGCAGATCTACCTGAACCGTAACCACATTCTGCAGTCCATCGCCGGCGCCGCCATGGCGATCGCGGTAACGGCAGGCGCGCAGGCGCCTGCAACGCCCGCACCAGCACAAGCGCCGGCTCCGGCAGCAGCACCAGCAGCGCCCACGTGGAGCGTTGGGCCCATGGATCTGAGCGGCTTGATCGACGGCTACTACAGCTATAACGCAAATCGGCCAAGCGATCTGGCCAATGGACAGATCAACGACCTCTACAACTTCAATGACAAGACGGACCAGTTCAGCCTGAGTGAAGCGAGGTTGACGCTGAACCACGACCCTGATCCGGTAGGCGCGCACATCGACCTCTTTTA
>JAJYBT010000566.1 GCA_021778875.1 Acidobacteriota bacterium
CACCACGCCGGGCGACACGTTCCAGATGAAGGACCGTGTGCGGGTGTTTTCCGAAGGCGTTCCGGCAACGGCCACACCGGAGCAGACGCGGCGCATTCTTGCGCTGGGAGAGGAAAATGACTCGCCCAGCCGAGAGCTTGCGCGAGCCATTGCGGACACGGGTCGCGCGTACTTCCCCACCGCGGGACCGGCGGCCTTTCGCGCGTTTCTGGTGTCGCGGGCAGACCGCTACCTGCGCGGCGGCGACCATAGCTCCTTCAATCAGCAGGGCTTTGCCGCCGTCCGCTTCACGGAGTGGCGCGAGGACTATAACCACCAACACCAGAACGTCGTGCGGCCGCCGGCAGGCTCCGGAAAGCCGGTGATGGGCGATCTGCCGGAGTTTGTGGACTTCAACTATGTGGCGCGGGTGGCGCGGCTGAATGCGGCGACGCTGGCAACGCTGGCGTCGTCTCCGGGCGAGCCTGCGAAAGTGCACATTGTGACGAAAGACCTGGACAACAACACGACGCTGACGTGGGAGCCGCCCGCGGGCGCTGCCGGCGCGCACTATGAGGTGCTGTGGCGCAAGACGACAGAGCCGGACTGGCAGTATTTGCAGACGGTGGGGCCCTCGGCGGGAGCCCCTGTGAGCGTGACGCTGCCCATCTCAAAGGACAATGTAATCTTTGGCGTGCGCGCCGTGGATGCGGCCGGGCACAGGGGGCTGGTGGTGGTCCCGTAGGAGCCGCAGCGGCGGCCTGGCGGGCAATCCCCATGACACCGGAGCGCTTCACAATTTACCCTGTTCAATACAATGCCAAGGCTGGGTTCCACTCCGTTTTCCTTTCCGGACTTCCGCGGCGCAACCCGCCGCCTGGTTGTCGTAAACCTCGCCGCATTCTTTGTGCTGGCTGTGGCAGGGCTGGCAATGCCCGGCTGGACGGGGCAGGCGGCGGGCTGGCTGACCTTTCAGCCAGGCTTCTTCCTGCACGGCGCTCTCTGGCAGCCCTTCACCTACAGCCTGGTGCATCCGTCGCTGATTGGAACTCTTTTTGAGCTGCTGTCGCTTTGGTTTCTTGCCGGCTTCCTTGAGAGCTTGCACGGCGATGCCTGGATTACCGGCCTTTACATCGTTTCGGTGCTGGGAACGGCGCTGGCCGGGGCGCTGCTTTATCTGGCAGGCGTTGGGCTCAATCTTGCCATCCTTCCTGTTCCGCTCTACGGCTGCTTTGGCGGCATCTTCGGACTGCTGTTGGCTATCGGGCTGCTGTACGGCGACACGGAGTTTCTGCTGTTCTTCACCATCGGAATCAAGGCCCGCTACATGGCGATCATCTTCGGCCTGATCGCGATCGCCATGCTGTTTGGCGAGCAGAAGCTGTATGCCTTTGCCCAACTGGGCGGCGCTCTGGCGGGATACCTCTACATTCGCATGGCGCCGCGGCGGGGCTTCCATTTTGCCTTCAGCGAAAGCTGGTATGGGCTGCGCAACCGCTACTACCGCTGGAAGCGCCGCCGCGCCGCACGGAAGTTCGAGGTCTACATGCGCGCGCAAGGGCGCACCGTTCGCTTTGACGGCAACGGCCAGAAGATCGACAAAGACCAAGACGACAAAAGCCGCTGGAACTGACGGGGTTTTCCGCGCGGTGCAGTGGGGCCTGCTTCCGGTACAATCCTCTCTGAAATGACCACCAAAATTGCATTTCTCTTTCCAGGGCAGGGTTCGCAGGCCGTTGGCATGGGCCGCGAACTCGCTGAGCGCTTTCCTGTTGCAGCCGACACGTTTGCCGAGGCCGACGAAGCCTGCGGATTCCCGCTTTCGCGCCTGTGCTTTGAAGGGCCGGAAGAAGACCTGAAGCTGACCGAAAACACGCAGCCTGCAATCCTGACGGTGAGCGTGGCTGCGTGGCGCGTGCTGGCCGCGCACGGCGTGGAGCCTGCGCTGGCCGCCGGTCACTCGCTGGGCGAGTGGTCGGCGCACGTGGCTGCCGGTACGCTGCAGTTTGCCGATGCTGTGCGCGCTGTGAAGGCTCGCGGACGCGCCATGCAGCAGGCGGTTCCCGCGGGGCAGGGCGGCATGGCGGCCGTGCTGCAACTGGACGCGGTACAGGTGGCCGAAGCCTGCGCAGAAGCGGCAGCAGAGACCGGGCTGACGGTGGCTGCGGCCAATCTGAATTCGCCGGGGCAGATTGTGATTTCTGGCGCGCTGGCGGCGGTGGAAAAGGCTGCCGCGCTGGCTAAAGCCAAGGGCGCGCGACGCGCCGTGATGCTGCCGGTGAGTGCGCCGTTCCACTGCGCTCTGATGCAGCCTGCGCAAGAGGAACTGGCGCGGGTGCTGGCTGCGCTGACGATGAGCGAGCCGCGCATTCCCGTTGCTGCGAATGTGACCGGCGGGCTGGTGACCACCGCCGAGGCCGCCCGGGACGCTCTGATTCGCCAGGTGACGGGCGCCGTGCGCTGGGTGGATTGCATGCAGACGCTCGTCGCCGAGGGAGCCACCACCTTCATCGAGGCCGGCCCGGGCAAGGTGCTTTGCGGGCTGCTGCGCCAGATCGATCCAGCGCAAAAATCGCTGAACGTGGAAGACGCGGCCAGCCTGGAGAAGACGCTGGCCGAGCTGGCAGCCGCCTCATAAATGGCCAGGGCCGCCGGAGTTCCGGCGGCCCTGGCACGTCATTCTGCCGATGGCGCTACGGCCCGAGGTACAACTCGACGGGCGAGAAGCCTAGTGTCTTAGTGTGCGGGTCGTAGTCGAGAAAGAGCGCGTGGCTCTGCAGCCCGTTGATGAGGATTCCCATGAGCAGCACGTTGCCTGACCTGCGCGCGGCCACGATCTTGTGGGTTCGGATGACACCGTACTCGTTGGAAGGGCTGGTGGAACTCCAGTCCTGCTGGAAGCGGTCAAACGGGTAGGGATTCTTGAGCTCCGGGTGCTGCCGCCAGTCAGGATTGTGAATCCAGATGCCGTAGGCCTTCTGCAGGTCGTTCTGCTCCACGGCGGTGAGGAACTGGTTGGCGGTCATCCGCGCGCGGAAGTGCGTCCACCAGTTCCATGGCCAGTCCACGGGCCTGCCGGACACCAGCCACCCGGCGATCAGCAGCACAAAAAGAGCGATGGCGCTGCTGGAAAGAATGACGCGGCGACGGTGGTCGCGGGCTGCGTCAAAGGCGGGAGCGTCGAGCAATGTCATGGAAAAATCCTCGTGGTTAAGAATACTGCACAGCAACGGCCACGAATCTGTGAGCAGGAAGCGAACAGCGAATCCCGCGCGCTTCCACGATTTTTCTCCCTGCTGAGATTCGACACCGGCCCGCGCGCTTTTGTTCCCCGCGCCGCTTAGTCTTCGCGGCTGTAGGAGGTACGGTTCTTCTCTCTCTGCCGCTCCAGGGCCAGTTCAATGAGCCGAGTAATCAGGTCGCGATAGGGGATGCCGGTGGCCTCCCAGAGCTTGGGGTACATGCTGATCCGGGTAAAGCCGGGCAGCGTGTTCACCTCGTTCAGGTAGATGCGTCGCCTTCCGTCCGG
>JAJYBT010000567.1 GCA_021778875.1 Acidobacteriota bacterium
TGATGCGTCACGAGCCCGTGGTGATCGAGCGCGAGCCGGTAGAGCGCCCATTACGCCGCCACCACGTGCGGATAGTTGTACGAACGCCCAACGTCTTCGCTCGCCTTCTCGCTCCAGCTCTCCCACGTGGACCAGTTCTGATCCGTGCGATAGTAGCCCGTCGGCAGCTTGTCCGGCTGATAGTAGAACAGGCTCTTGCGCACGCCATACTTCTGCGGACCGTCCTTGTACTGCAGTTCGCCCCACAGTACGCCGTCCACAAACTCTTCCAGTTGCTCCACCTGTTTGGCGTCCGGATGCCCATACTCCTTCATCGCCGCGGCCAGCCACGAGCCGGCGCCCGCCTCGTCGCTCAGGCCCGCATTCCACACACGGCTGTCCTGCGTAACCTGCGCATTCGCCTCGCGGTCATAGCTGATGACCGAAGGGCTGCGATGGAAGGGATCATTCTTCGCGTCAAACCATTGCCGCGTAAACAGGAAGCGTCCCATGTCGTCCACCGCCTCCGCCTCCGGCTTGATCACGTCGTACTGCACGGTCTGCACCAGCCCGTCCGCGTAGGTAATCGTCAGGCGCGCGCGTCCCCAGCGCCTGCCGCGCACCGCATAGCGCTTCCAGGCACGCGTCGCTGCACTGGTCGCTTCTTCGGCCGCCGTCACCTCCATCGCGCCCTCCGGCTCCACCTGCATCGACTTCACCGGATGCGGATACTTCAGAAACAGGCTGGCATCCATGTCCTCCGGCACAATGTAACCGGGCACACCCACAGCAACGGGCCTTCCATTTGCGGCAAGCGTTTTCTCAATCGAGCGAATGGAGTCCGCCAGCACAAAGCGAAGCCCGACCGTGCGCTCCTGCCCCGGCTGCAACACTATGCTCGAAGCTGCGTTCCACTCCTGCGCCTGCTTCCACTCATTCTGCGCATAGGCCGTGGACGCCACCATCCACTCATAGAAGCCCTCGAAGGTCATATTCCGCGGCGTAAGATCCTCGAACAGTTCCGCCTTGTGCTCCCGCCGCTTCGGCCCCGCAATCGGCTTATAGGCCTCCAGCGGAGTCGCACCGTCCGGCACCACCAGCAGCGCGGGCCCATGCCCGTTGAGCCGCGTCACCTGAACATAGCCCGCATCCCGCGCAATCGACGGATCAGAAAAGCTGCAAACCGCGTGCGCCTCTTCCAGGCTTTTGCCCGTCATCACGTTGTCAAAGATCAGCGGAATCCCCAGCGCGCCAATCTCAATCGCCTGTGAGCCGCCATTGCGCAGCGTAAAGCGCAGCGCCAGCCGCCCATCCACCACAGCCCAAGTCCGCGTCACCTGCAGCGGAAGATCTGCCGGCAGCGTCGGCCCCAGGTCCTCACGCGCAAGCTCTCCCGGCCGTGTGGGCAGCGCGCGCACCGGATGCCGCTCCAGCGCCGTGGAGTACCCATGCCATGCCTCGGTCCCCACAACGCGCAGACGCAGATCCAGATCGCCCAGGTGGTAGTAGCCGTCCGTGGAGCGCGCCGCCAGCAACTCCGACGGCACAAAATCGAATCCCCCGCCGCCCTTCGGCTCCAGCCCGGCCACGATTCCCGAGGACCGCACAAGGCGCAGCGCAAACTCCGGCGTGTCATAGCGCGCCAGCCCCTGGTCCAGCATGGGGCCAAGCCTGTCTCTGCGCCCCGCCGGAAACCCCTGCCCCAGGCCCGCCATCGCGTTAGCCGCAAGGAACCCTGTCACCAGCCAGCTCGCATATCTGGTCGTTCGCACCGCTGAATCCTCCTACGTCTCGCTCGTCGGTCGCCGCCGCAGGACGGGCTCCCGCTCCCTGCCTCTCCGCCCGGAATGCGATTTATTGTATCCAACTTCGCATACAATGCAACGGGGCAAACTGCCTCTCTGCACAGATGCACTCCGGCCAGCTACCTGACATGACTTGCGCGGCCAGCCCGGCTCTACCAGCTGCCGCGCTCGCCAAAGATGTCGATCACGCTCGCCAGCCGCCTGCAGCCATTCTCCCAGTTGGCGTTCAACGCGCGCTCCAGCCGCTCGGCGTCTCCGGCCAGCAGCGCGGCAATGATCTCTTCGTGCTCGGTCACGGAGACATGAAGCTCGTTGATAATCGAGCTCGCATACAGCCGCCAGTAGCGCTCCGTCTGCGGTTCAATCGCCTCGTGCAAGGTCTTCAGGCGCTGCCCTGCGCCGGCATTCACCAGCAGTCCGTGAAACTCCCGGTCCAGGTCAAAGATGCTTGCTCCGGCAATCGAACGGTTGCGCGCAATCTCGCCCAGCTTGTCGTTCAGCACCTTCAGCTTCGCGGCAAGCTCGCGCCGCTCGGCCTGCGGCAGCGCGGCCGCCCTGCGCCCCGCCAGCCCTTCCACCCGGCCGATAATCGGATACAGTTCGTTGGCGTCCTCTTTCGTCAGCGGAGCCACCACCATGCGGCTCTTGCTCTGGTTACGGTGAACCAGCACGTACCCTTCCCGCTGCAGCAGATAGAGCGCGCCGCGCACCGGCGTGCGGCTCATGTGCAGGCGCTCGCAGATGTCTCCTTCCACAATCCAGGTTCCCGGCGACAGCTTGCCCTGCACAATCAATTCGCGAATCTGCTGGAACGCCGTCGTAACGCTGGTTCCGTGCTCGGCCCGAACGGGTTTCTTCTTCTTTTTCGTCTCGCTTGCTGTGGATGCCATCTCGCCTACACTTTCTGGATACGCGGACTCGCGATGAATCCGTTCAAGGCATGACCGATGTTCCAGCGGTCTTGCGCAGATTTTAGCAGGATGTTGAATCGGCCTGCCCAGTCGCGCGATCCGGCATCACTCCATACTCGAACCATCCGCGATACCACGTTCGCCCAATCAATCCGCAACGGAATCCGGCACGGGCTCGCCAATTGCCGCCTCGCTTTCCTGCGCTGCCGCACTGCGCGACCACAGCAGATAGACCGGGATGCCCAGCAGGACAAGCACCAGTCCCGGCCACGTGTACTGCGGCTTGTAGCGCAGCAGGGCCAGCGAGATGCCGCCCGCCATCACCAGATACAGAGCGGGCAGCCACGGATAACCAAACGCCCGGTACGGACGCGGCGCATCCGGCAGCTTGCGGCGCAGCACGAATAGCCCGGCAATCGTCAGCATGTAAAACAGCAGCACGGCAAAGATGATGTAGTCCAGCAGCTGCCCATAGGAGCCGGAGACACACAGCACAATCGCCCACGCCGCCTGAATCGCCAGCCCCGCCACCGGCGTCCGATAACGGCGATGCAGCCTGCCCACCGACCGGAAGAACAGCCCGTCGCGGCTCATCGCGTAGTAAACGCGAGCTCCCGCCAGGCTCAGCCCATTCGCGCAGCCAAAGGTTGAAATCAGAATCGCCGCGGCCATCAGATATCCACCGATGTGCGGAAATATCTGGCTCAACGCCGCAGTCCCCACGCGGTCCTCGGTGGCAAACTGGATGCCCCGCGCCGCAATCGTGGCCCCGTGCACATCCCCGTGCAGCGGCAGAATCATCAGATACG
>JAJYBT010000568.1 GCA_021778875.1 Acidobacteriota bacterium
TGCATGCGCCGAACGAGAAGTTCAATTTGAGGAACTTTGAGCTGGGCATTGAGTCGCTGATTCGATTTCTGGAGGAGGCCGGGCGTTGAGCCTGCCTGATTCCGTCGCAGCGGCGGCCGAGGCGGTTGGCTTTGTGCTGGCGGGTGGGCGGTCCAGCCGCATGGGTGCGGACAAGGCGCTGGCCGAGCTTGGCGGGCGGCCGATGGTGCTTTACGCGCTGGAGGTTCTTCGCGAGGCGGGGCTGCCTGCGGCAATCGCAGGGGCCCGGTCCGATTTGGCGGGCATTGCGCCGGTGGCGGAGGACGCAGCTTTCGGCCTGGGTCCTTTGGGCGGGGTCTGTGCGGGTCTGGCTGCCACTGACGCCGAGCTTGCCGTGTTTTTGCCGGTGGACATGCCGCTGCTTCCGGCTTCACTTGTTGCATATCTGGTCCGTCATGCGCGGATCACCGGCGCGGCCGTCACGGTTGCCTCCGTCAACGGATTTGCGCAGACCTTTCCCGCAGTTGTGGAGCGCGCCGCTCTGCCTGCGCTTGAAGCTGTTCTTGATTCCGGAGGTGGCGGCTGCTTCGCAGCCTTCCGAGCCGCCGCAGCCGAGTTGGGCCGTCCCTTCTCCATCCTTCCGGTCGAATTGCTGGTTCAGTCCGGCCATGTAAGCCATCGTGACAGCCTGCCGGCGGCATTGTGGTTTCTGAATGTGAACAGCGCGACGGAGATTGAGCGGGCGCGGGGGCTTGTGAGCAGCTTTCATCGCGTAAGCTGATAGCAGAGAGCCATGGCGGATTTTCCATCCAATCCCGAGGGAGCGCAGGCGTTGGATGGAACGGGCGGCGACGAGCCGCCGCCATCCCAGGGGGTCGTTGAGGCGGCAACCCAGCCGATGATTGCTTTTGAAGATGTTTCAATCTCTTTTAGCGGCCGCACGGTTCTGGATAAGGTGAGCTTTTCGGTGGAGCGGGGACGAACCCTGTGCATTCTGGGGCGAAGCGGCGTGGGCAAGTCTGTGGCTCTGCGGATTCTGATGGGCTTTCTGAAGCCTGATTCCGGCTCAGTCCGCGTGGATGGACAGGAGATTACCGGGCTCAATGAAGAGGGCCTGCAGGTCGTTCGCAAGCGGATCACCATGGTCTTTCAGAACGGCGCGCTTTTTGACTCGCTCACGGTGAGGGAGAACATTGCATTTCCGCTGCGCGAGCGCGGGGGACTCGACGAGGAGCAGGTGCAGCAGATCGTTGAGCGGCTCATCGGCATGGTGGGCGCTGAGGACGTGGAAAGTGAGCTGCCGGCGAGCCTTTCCACGGGGCGCCGCCGCGCCGTGGCGATCGCGCGCGCCCTGGCAGCCCAGCCTGAGGTGGTGCTCTACGACGAGCCAACCACCATGGTGGACCCGATAATCGCCCGCCGGCTTGGAGGGATTATCCAGCGTCTCAAGCGGCAACTTGGCTTCACGAGCATCGTGGTCACTCACGACATGCGGTTCGCGGAGCGGCTGGCCGATACGGTGCTTTTCCTCCACGAGGGCCGCGCTGCCTTCTTCGGTCCGCTGGCAGAGTTTCTGGCGACAAGCGATCCGCATATTCGGCAGTTCTTGACGCTTGATGAGTACCTGTTACCATCGTCATAAGGACTTTCGCCAATTGGAAGTTTGATTCTGCAGTAATTCTTCTCGCCGGCAGGCCGGAAAGTCAGGAATGGCCGGCAAGGAAGTCCCTTGGATGGTTCAGCAAGTCTGGCTGTCAACGCGATTTCAAAGTCCGCAGGCGCGAGTTGTGTGCCTGCGCAGTGCGGCAGGGTGCAACTTTTTAGCCAACCCCCATCACCGGAAGGGGAGGCTGCACTATGTTGAAGTTGGCTTAGACTTGACGAAACGTGCCGAGGCAGCGGCATCGAACCGGGCCGATGAGGCCCGGGCAAGACGGCAGACGCTGCGGATCGGCATTGCGAGATGCAATGCCCCCGCAGCGAATGCTGATTGAAATTGGTTGCGCTATTTGGGCGATAGTTCGATTGATCGCCTTGTTCAATTTAGGGGAAGGTCGCCTCCTTCGTTTGTAGCTGTGAAGGTTCAACGTATGGCTACATCTGATTTCTGGCAACGGGTCTCCGAATCGGCTGATTCGTGCGCGGACTTGGCGCGTGAGTCAGTTGGTGGGCCGCCGCGCGCTTCACGAGGAGCGGGCAGGCTCTGGATGTTTCTGGATGCGATGACCGTGATCGCGTCCGCCGCGATCGCCGTCTGGCTTCAACTGCGGTTTGGGCCGCAGATTGGCGCCAGGGAGTTGAACCGGGTCGCGCTGTTCAACGGACATTCCATAGGAATTCAGCTTGCGGTCTTGTGCGGGTTTATTTTTGCGCTGATCGTCACGAGCAATCGTCTGCATCTTTACTCGCCGGCGCGCCTGCAGAGTTTCCTGCACGAGCAGCGGTTGAGCGTTCAGGCGTGCTTTACGGCCGGAGTACTGCTGGTGGGCGCGCTTTACGTGGTTGATGGCGCGGCAGTGCCCCGCGGCGCAGTTCTGATGATGCTTGCGCTTTCCACGGCGGGATTGAGCCTGCGCCGGATTTTCTATCGCATCCTGCTCTATCGCCGGTTTGATCGCGGCATCGATACAAGGAACGTTCTTATCGTGGGAACCGGACCGGAGGCGCACGCTTTGCGACGGTATCTGGAGAGCGTGCGGCATCTTGGATACCAGTTCAAAGGCTTCGTCGGGCTCACGGAAGCGGAACTCAGTCAAGCCACCGCTACCCGTGAAGTCGTGGGCTCGCTCGATACGCTCTTCCAGCAAGCCCGCAAGCAGTTTGTGGATGAAATCTTCATTACGGCGCCCTGCGACCGGATAGCCGTGGAGGACGTGCTGGAGCAGGCTCGTGCCTTGTGCGTGGACCTGCGCGTGGTCCCGGAACTGTTTGGCGGCATGGCGTGGAATGGCCCCATCGAACACATCGGGCAGTTCGCGACGATTCCGCTGCATAGCGGGCGCGTTCCTGAGGTGAACCGGGTGGTCAAACGCCTGTTTGACGTCACCTTTTCTGCGTTTGTGCTGGCTCTGCTTGCGCCGTTCTTCGTGCTTGTTGCGATGGTGATCAAGCTGGACAGCGATGGCCCCGTTTTCTATTCCGCGGATCGCATTGGCAAGAAGGGCCGTGTCTTCCGCTGCTTCAAGTTTCGCACCATGGTGGATGACGCAGAGATTCGGCGCGCGGACATTCTGCACCTGAATGAGCGCGACGGCGTCCTGTTCAAGGTCAGCAACGATCCGCGCATCACGAGGGCCGGGCGCCTGTTGCGCAAGTACTCGCTGGACGAACTGCCCCAGTTTTTCAACGTGCTGCGCGGCGACATGAGCGTGGTGGGCCCGCGTCCACCAGTCGCCAGCGAGGTGAAGGAGTACACACTGGGACACCTGCGCCGCCTCGATGTGACCCCTGGCATCACGGGCCTCTGGCAGGTGCAGGCACGGCGGGACCCCTCGTTTGACAGCTACGTCTCGCTCGATATGAC
>JAJYBT010000569.1 GCA_021778875.1 Acidobacteriota bacterium
TCACCCGCGCAAACATGGCCATCGCGCACGCCGCTTCCCCGGCCTCCCGCGACTGCGCGGCAGGTTCCAGCCCGTTACCGGCTGTCAGGCAGCGATTAAGCGCATGACAGGAAATCGCCAGATCTTCAAGCCGCTCCACATCCAGGCGCCCCAGCGCTTGCGAAGCCTCCTCCGCCAATTCCTTCAATACCAGCAGCACCCGGCCACCTTCATTCGGCTGCATACGCTGACTTCCTTTCACATGCCGCTGCCTCATCACCCGGAACGCCACCCTTGCGCGGGAACTATCCTCCTCCGAGCATGGCGTCAACAACTTTCCCGGCCAAAGCCGATGCAGGCACGCTGTAGGTTCCCGCGGCAAGCGCGGTCTGCACCGCAGCCACTTTGTCCGCGCGCACACCCGATTCTGAAACCGTCTGGGAAACCTCCGTGCCTGCGCTGCTGAACGTGGCATGGTCGCCCGCGAGCGGATTGGAGCCCGCAGCCGGCCCGCCTTTCGCCTTCTGCTCCTGCGCCGGAGCCGTCGAAGTCACCCCAAGAAGCGTTTTCAGCCCTTCAGCACCGTTGCGAATGTCCATGCACGTCTCTCCCTGCACGCTTTATCGGCGCTGCCGCTCATCACTCTAGTCATTCAAGCTTTCTGAGCACATTATTTCCGTGCATATCGCCGGTTACCGCAAGCCTCTGGCCGCCATTACCCGCATGAGAAAGATCCCGCAAAATGCTGTTCGCGATGCCCAGCCCCCCGTGCTCGCTCAATCCACGCCCGAGAGATTCGGCGGCAAACTCGCCCAGCACCCCGCCCCCCTCGCCGTCTGAACCGCCCTCGTCTCCTGTGAGCCCATCCGACGCAGTCATCGGCTTGAGCAATTCCTTCATCAATTGCGCCTCGAACTCGTGCGCTGCACGCACAAGCCGCGGCTGCGGCGGCGGCGCGCTCTGATTTCCGGCAGCTCGTGTCTCAATTCCGGTCAACCGCATCACAAGACCTCCAGGTCGGCTTCCAAGGCGCCGGCCGCCTTCATCGCCTGCAGGATCGAGATCACGTCCCGCGCGCCCGCTCCGGTGCGCTGCAATTCCTGCACCAGGTCTTCCACGGTGGCGCCTTCCTTCAATTCGATGCGGTTCACCGGCCTGTCCTGGGCCTGCACCGTCGCCTGCCGCACCACCTGCGTCGTGCCCTGGGAGAACTCGTTTGGCTGCGAGACCTGCGTCTCAGAAATCACATTCACTGACAGGCCGCCATGCAGAATTGAAACCGGTTGCAGCCGGACCGTGCCGCCAATTACGACCGTCCCCGTCCGCTCGTTCACCACCACACGCGCTCTCGGATACACCTGAATCTGGACCGACTCCACCTTGTCGAGCAGGTTGGCCACGTCCTCGTTGGGGGCGGCAACGATTTGTACCCGGCGGCTGTCCACGGCGTGCGCCCGCCGCGCTCCCAGCGCCTGGTCGATGGCCGCCGCCATCCGCTCCGCGGTATGGAAATCGGCATCATTCAACAAGATGCTGACCGTGTGCATCTGCTTCAGATCGAAAGGAATCGCCCGCTCCACAAGTGCCCCGCCCGGAATGCGCGCCGTCGTGGGATGGTTCACCTGCTGGGTGTTGCCCGCCGCCGCCACCATATAGCCGCCCAGCACCAGCGGCCCTTGCGCCTGCGCATAAATCTGGCCATCGGGCGCATAGAGCGGCGTCATCAAAAGAATTCCGCCCTCCAGCGAGCGAGCGTCCCCGGCCGAAGAAACGGTGATATCGATCTTCGAACCCGGCTCGCTGAACGGCGGCAGCGTGGCAACCACAAAAACAGCCGCCATGTTCTTCACTTGCATCGTCATGGCGCTGTACGTGCCAGTCTGAGGAACAGTAATTCCCATCCTCTCCAGCGCCGAGATCAGCGTCTGCGCCGGGAAAACAGTCTGCGAACTGTCCCCGGTGCCGCGTAATCCCACCACAAGTCCATAACCAACCAGCTGATTGTCTCGAATGCCTTCAATGGAGGCCACATCCTTCACGCGCGCCAGTTGCGCCGATGTCGCCCCCTGGCCATGAACGGCCGCCACTGCAAGCGCCAGCCCGGCACAGCTCTTCAGCAAGTATGTGGAGTACCTTCTGCCCCTGTTCGCTTTCGTCGCTCGCATCGCCCATCCCCGGCTTGTTCGCTCTTCCATGGTCCCCATTCTTTAGAACACCAGCAGCTTTTCCAGAAAGCGCACCAGCGGGTTCTGCCGGTATGTCGAGTCATTCACGATGCCCTTCCCGGTCACTTCCAGTTCAAGATCCGTCATGGCCGTGGAATACACCTGGTTCTGTGCGCTCACGTCCTCCGGGCGCACCAGGCCGCGAAGCCTGATCAGCTGGGTCTGCTGCGAAAACGTCAGTTGCCGCGTTGCCTGCACCACCAGCATCCCGTTGGGCAATAGGTCCACAACCTCCGCGCCAAAGGTCGTCACGAGGCTCGAGTTGGTTGTGCTCTGGCCCTGCGCCGTCAGGCCCGAAGCAGACGTCTGGCCAAGCAGATTCTGCATGTTATTGGCCGCCTTCAGCGCGCCAAACAGGGATGTGATATTGGAGCTGGCGTTCGAGGCGCGCGCATTCTTCACCTGTCCGTCGGTCGAGGCTGCCAGGCTCTCGGCCACCACAATGGAAACCACATCGTGCAGGCGAAATGCCTTGGCGTCGGTGCCCAGCCTTACCAGCCGGCCCTCCGCGCTCCAGATCGAGCCCGGCGTGCGCACCTCGGCAGCCTGCTGCGCCCGCACCCGTTCGATATAAGCGTGGAGCGATGTCTCGGGCGGCGTCGCCTTGGCCGACATGTCCCCTGAAGCCGGCTTCCGCAACCGCGCATGCGCGGGCAGGCCCGGAACCAGTGCAACCGCGAAGCACAGTGCGGTGCCCCATCTCCACCACTGCATCATGGCCGCACCTGGATTTGCGGCGCCAGCTCCGCCCGCCCCGGTGCAAGAGCCACAACCCTCACCACCTTGCCTCCAATTTGCAGTCGCGCCTGCAGGCTGCCGCCCGCAGCCGCAGGCCCCAGCGCAACTGCTTCCAGCCGCGCGGCAACCACCGGCGTATCTTCCTCCACCACTAGACGGTCGCCCCCGTGAATCACCGGCCTCGCGGGCGCCACAGCAGGAACAGACGCATCCTTCTTGTTGCTCTTTGTGCCGCCTTCATCGCGCAGGCTCCCTGCGAAAGTCAGACGGCCAGGCCCTCCCGGCTGATCGGCATCGCGCAGTAGAAGCCACCGCGCTCCCGTGTGATAGTCGTCAATCTCGCGAATCGCCCGGGATGGCGCATAGGAAGCCGTTTCGACGTACGCGCTCGTCTGCGCCACCATCGCCAGGCAGCATGCCATCGGCAACACCCACGCGAGCCCGAATCCCGTCCGCAAGCTTCCCCGTCTTCTGCGCACGTGAGTGATCATGCCTCTCCTTCCGCCTACCGCGTCATATTGTTAACTTGCGAATACATATCGTCGGCGGCTTTGATC
>JAJYBT010000003.1 GCA_021778875.1 Acidobacteriota bacterium
GGCGCGCGGTCTTCTTTTCAGCCGGATCCATCGGACTGCTGTGGGTGCTGTGGTGGGCGTTCGCTTATCGCGGCGGCATGCCGGTCCTCTCGTCCAACACGCTCGATGCGCGCCTCCTGGCGCAGCGTTTGACGTTTCGCGAGATCGTAGGACTGCGCAGCGTGCAGGCGCTGGTGTTCGCAAAATTCATGAGCGACTCGGCGTGGTACTTCATGCTGTTCTGGCTGCCCAAGTATCTCTATGACGCGCGCGGCTTCGACATCAAACACGTCGGCTACTACGCGTGGATACCGTATGCCGCATCGGGCATCGGCAGCTTTCTAGGCGGATGGTCCTCCAGCCGCCTGCTGCGCCGCGGCCGCTCGCTCGACCTCTCGCGCAAGCTGGTGCTGGGCATCAGCGCCGCCATGATGCCCGCCGTGATGTTGGTCCCTCTCGTGCCGGTATCGTATGCGCTGATGTTGTTCAGCATTGCATTCTTTGCCCAGCAATCGTGGTCTGGCCTCATCATGACCATACCCGCGGATGTCTTTCCTCTATCGGCGGTCGGCACCGTCTCAGGACTCATCGGCTTTGGCGGCTCCATCGGCGGCGCAATCTTCGGCCTGATCGCCGGAGCGCTTCTGGGCCACGGCTTCAGCTATGGCGTGCTCTTCATTGCCATTGGCACGTTTCATCTTATCGGCTTCCTTGCCCTCGTCCTGTTCATGGGCAGGATTCAACCACTGCAATCGAATGACCTACGGGAGATTGAGAGTCACGCATGAAGATCACTGAAGTGCGCACGCGCGTTGTTCAATGGGAAGGCAAGACCGTGCCGCTGCCTCCTCACTTCTGCACCAACCCCATGGACCTGGTCGCCTTCCGCGAGGCATCTATGGGCAACTTCGCCTTTCACGGCTGGGTGCTGGTGGAGATATTTACCGACAGCGGCGAGGTTGGCCTGGGCAACGCGGCTCTTGCGCCCATTGTCACCAAGACGCTCATCGATACGTATCTGAAGCCGCTGCTGATCGGCGCAGACTCGTGGGATATTGAGTTTCTCTGGCAGCAGATGTACCGGCGCACCATGGCCTTTGGCCGCAAGGGAGTGGCCATGACCGCCATCTCCGCGGTGGACATCGCTTTGTGGGATCTGCTCGGCAAAAGCGCGAAGCAGCCGGTCTTCCGCCTGCTCGGGGGAAGAACAAAAGAGAAGATTCCCGTCTACGCCAGCCGGTTGTATGCCATGCCCATCCCTGAGCTGCGCGCGGAAGCCGAGCGCTACAAAGCCGAAGGCTACAAGGCCATGAAGCTGCGTTTCGGCTGGGGGCCCATCGATGGCGCCGCGGGCATGCAGAAGAATGTCGAGCTGGTGCGCGCGGTGCGTGAGGTGATTGGCGACGGCATCGACCTGATGGCCGACGCCTACATGGGATGGACGCTTGACTACGCAAAGCGCATGCTGCCGCTGCTCGAGCCCTTCCATCTCCGCTGGCTCGAAGAGCCGGTGATTCCAGACGACACGCGCGGCTACAGAGAATTGAAGAGCCACGGGCGCATCCCCATCGCGGGCGGCGAGCATGAGTTCACAATTTTTGGATTCCGCGAACTGCTCGAAAACAACGCGCTCGACTATATTCAATTCGACACCAATCGCGTGGGCGGCATCAGCCAGGCGCGAAAAATCTCAGCGCTTGCCGAATCCTTTCAGGTGCCCGTGGTGCCGCATGCCGGGCAAATGCATAACTACCACGTGGTGATGGCAAGCCTCAACTCGCCGATTGCGGAGTTCTTTCCCAGGGTGGATGTCGAGGTGGGCAACGAGCTTTTCTGGTACATCTTCGACGGCGAGCCGGTGCCAACAGATGGCTACATCGACCTCGACGATGCGCTGCCCGGCCTCGGCCTGACGGTCAATGAAGAATCGCTGAAACGCTTCAAGGTGATCGAATAGGAGGAAGCAGAATTGGTAAGTCTGGTACAGATTGCTGACGGCTCCCGGCGGCGAGTCGCGCTTGTGGCAGAGCCGCATCTGCTCTGCCTCACCGGGGTCGAGTCGGTGTACGAACTGGCCTCGGCCTGCATGCGCGAAGGCGTCTCGCTGTCCAGGCGCGCTCAAGAGATTGCGACCGGCGAGCAGCTTTCCTACGACGATGTCTACTCAGGGAAGAGCGCGTGGCGCCTGCTTCCGCCGATCGATGTTCCGGGCATGCCGGAGCGCGTGCTCGTCTCCGGAACCGGGCTCACGCATCTGGGCAGCGCGAAGGACAGGCAGGCCATGCATGTGCAGGCGGCGACTGACGCAACCACACCTGTGACAGACAGTATGCGTATGTTTGAATTGGGCATTGCCGGCGGACGACCGAAGGAAGGCGAGATCGGCATTGCGCCTGAATGGTTCTACAAGGGGAACGGCGGCATGCTGCAAGCGCCGTTCGCACCGCTCACAACGCCGGCCCACGCTGAAGACGGCGGCGAAGAGGCAGAAATCGCCGGTGTCTATCTCATTGCAAACGACGGCACGCCGCATCGCATCGGCATGTGCGCGGGTAACGAATTCTCTGATCACATCTTCGAGCGGCGCAATTATCTCAACCTCGCGGGCTCCAAGCTGCGCCAATGCAGCATCGGCCCGGAACTGGTTGTCGGCGCGGAGTTCAACGACGTCCAGGGCGAAGTCAGCATCGAGCGCGGTGGCGCTCTGCTGTGGCAAAAAGCGATCGAGACGGGCGAAGAAAACATGGCCCACAGCCTGGCCAACCTTGAGCACCATCACTTCAAGTTCACAGGCCATCGCGCTCCCGGCAGTGTGCATGTGCATTTTTACGGAGCCCACTCGCTCAGCTTCGGCGAGGGCATCGAACTGGAAGACGGCGACTGGATGCAGGTGCGCTTCGATGGATACGGCCGCGCGCTGCGCAATCTCGTTCGCATGGAAGACAAGCAGTTGAACCGGCTGATCCGCGTGCAGCCGTTCGCTTGAACATAAATCCCTTCGACCAAAATGGAGAGAAAAATGACGCAGCGAGTCGCAATTCTGGGGCTGGGCACCATGGGCATGGGCATGGCCAAAAACCTGCTCAAAGCCGGCTTCTCTGTCGCCGCCTACAACCGGACATCTGCAAAGGCCGCGCCGCTCGCCGCCGCGGGCGCGCAGATCGCAAACACTCCGGCCCAAGCGGCAGGCAATGCGGACGTAGTCATCAGCATGCTGTCGGATGACAATGCCTCGCGTAGCGCGTGGACCGGAGAGCAGGGCGCACTTGCGGGCGCAAAGCCGGGCGCCGTGCTGGTGGAGTCGAGCACGGTGACGCCCGCGTGGATTGCCGAGCTTGCGAGCCTGGCCGCGGCGCGCAACCTGAGCCTCCTCGACGCCCCCGTGACCGGAAGCCGCATGCAGGCAGAGGCAGGCCAGCTCAACTTTCTTGTTGGCGGAGAAGCCGCCGTCCTGGAGCGCGCTCGCCCGGCGCTTGCCGCCATGAGCAAGGAGATTGTGCATCTTGGCCCCCTGGGCAGCGGAGCGCGCATGAAGCTGATCAACAACTTCCTCTGCGGCGTTCAGGTTGCGTCCCTGGCTGAAGGCCTGGCGTGGATTGAGCGCAGCGGCCTTGATCGCGAACAGGCTCTGAAGGTTCTATGCAATGGCGCGCCGGGCAGTCCGCTGCTCAACGCACTCTCCGCCCGCATGTCAGCGGCTTCCTACGACGTGAACTTCCTGCTTTCGCTCATGCGAAAAGATCTGAGCTATGCGGGCGCGGATGCGGCAACGCTGGGCGTTGAGCTGCTCACGGCAAAGACCGCGGAAGCGCGCTTTCTGCAAGCCATTGCCGCCGGCTACGGCGAAAAGGATATGTCCGCCGTCATCGAGCCGCTGCGCGCTCACCAGCGTTAGCAACTGAGACACGACCTGCGCAGGGAGTGGTTGACGGCTCCAGCTTCCGCCATCTGCAAGGGGAATTCAGCCGCATCGCATGCTCGTGGAGCGACACAACACGCACGTCGCCGCGGTTTCTCAGTGCATTGCGATGGTGCTATGCTGCTGCCATAGCGTCCTACATTGGTTTCGCCTCTGCCTGGGCGAGCTTTGGCCCCGGCAAAGAGTTTTGAGGCGGTCCATCCGGCGTGCAAGTCCCAAGGAGGACCATGAAATCCCAGAGTTCCTTCACCCAGAGCCGCGTTGGACTTACAGATAAGGCAGCAGGCGGATTGGCTTACATCAGCGCGATTCCCGCGGTTTACTTTCTGCTTGCCGAGCGCTATAACAAGAGGCCCTTTGTTCGGTTTCATTGCTGGCAGGCGATCTATCTGCTCATAGCAACCGTGCTCATAACCATCGTCCTCGGAGTCATTTCGAATGTGATTCCGGCGCTGCGATTTTTGAACTTTGACAACTTTCCCCTGGATTCACTGGTTCTGGTAATTCTCTGGATCATGGCGCTCATCAAGGCCTTCAACGGCGAGTGGTACGAGCTGCCGGTCATCGGCTCAATGGCTCAGCGCAAGGCTCGGCGATAAACTTTGCGCAAAGGCGCAGAGCTGAGCGTTCCCAGGATGCAACGATGAATCAATAAGGCGAAGCGCAGAACTGCGTCGTGAGAGGTCGTGCTCAGCGGCGAGGCTTCCGGCCCGGACGCTTGCCCTGCTTGTGGCCTTTGCTCCCATGCGGCAGCGTCTTTCTGGGCTTCTTGGGCGCCTTGGGTGGGCGCGCGCCCGGCTTCTTGCCAGTCAGTGGAATGCCTTCCTCCACGATGGAGAACTGCAGTTTGCGCTCCTGCGCCAGAATGCGGTCCAGAATCACCTGCACGCGGTCGCCCGCGCGGAAGCGCCGCCCCCAGCGATCGCCCACAATCTCATGCGTGTTCTCGCGCCAAGTGTAGTGGTCGTCGCGCAGTGAGTCGATGGGCACCAGCCCCTCGACAAACATGTCGGTCAGCTCCACAAACAGGCCGAATTTGGCGGGGTTCAGCACCAGCGCGGCGAATTCCTCGCCCACGCGGTCCTGCATGAAGCGAACCTTTTTCCACTCCACCAGCTCGCGCTCGGCTTCCGCGGCGCGGCGCTCTGTCTGGCTTGTCTCGTCGGCAATCTGCGCCAGCTCCGCTTCGGGAATGGGAGGCTCGCCGGCGAACAGCGCGCCCGCGCCGGCAGGTCGCGCAGCAGGGCGAGTCTGCGGCTCGCGGCCCTCATGCGGATGCGTCCACGGCGAAGCGTGCCGTCCCTCCGCCACGTTGCCGCGGCCTTCCACGCCCCTGCGCAGCAGTTCCCTGGTAATCCGATGCACAATCAGGTCAGGGTAGCGACGAATCGGCGAAGTGAAGTGCGTGTATGTTGGCGCGGCCAGCGCAAAATGCCCATCGTTGATTTCCGAGTAGCGCGCCTGCTTCAGTGAGCGCAGCATCAGGTAGCTCAGGATGCGCTCCTCCGGCTTGCCCTCAATGCGCGTGGCCAGCGCCTGATACATGCGCGGCGTTACGGCAATGTCTTCCGCCACTTCATGCGTGCGGGCTGCGCGTCCGCTGCGCTGCGCGTCGCGCCGGTCGCCGCGCGTCTGGATGCGCTTGACCGGCAACGAACCCAGCCCCAGCGAATAGCCGAAGGTTGCCGCAATCTCCTCGAACTGGACGACGCGGCGCGGCTCCGGCTTTTCGTGGATGCGGTAAAGCGACGGCGCGCCGAGGTCCTCAAGCCATGTGGCCACGCACTCGTTCGCCGCCAGCATGAACTCCTCAATCAGCCGGTTGGCCCACGTGCGCTCGGCCCGCGTCACGCCGCGCATCTGCCCCTGCTCGTCAAACTCGATTACCGGCTCAGGCAGGTCGAAGTCGATGCTGCCGCGCTCTTCGCGGCGCTTGTTCATCAGCAAGGCCAGCTTGTGCATACGCTCAAAGTCCGGCGTCAGCGCGGCGTAGCGCGCGCGCATCTCCGCATCGCCTTCCAGAATCGCATGCACCTCGGTGTACGTCATGCGCGCCGCCGAGCGAATCACGCCCTCCGCAATCTCGTAGCTCTCAATGCGGCCTTCCGCCGTGAGCTGCATAATGCAGCTCAGCACCAGCCGGTCTTCGCCGGGCCTCAGGCTGCAGATGTCCGTTGAAAGCTCCTGCGGCAGCATGGGTACCGCGCGGTCCGGGAAGTACACGCTGGTGCCGCGCAGCCGCGCCTCCAGGTCAAGGTCAGTTCCCGCGCGCACGTACTCTGCCACGTCGGCAATATGCACCTGCAACTCATAGCCGCCATCGGTGCGTTCCTTCAGCAGAACGCCATCGTCAAAGTCCTTCGCTGTCTCGCCGTCGATAGTCACGATGGGCAATCCGCGAAAATCTCGACGGCGTTCCACCTCGGCCAGGTCCAGATGCGCCACAGCGCGCGCCTCAGCCAGCACGTGTTCGGGAAAGATGCGTGGAAGCTGATGTTTGCGGATCATCATTTCCACGTCCACGCCAAAGTCGTCGGGGTCGCCCAGCACTTCAATTACGCGGCCCATCGGTGGACGTGTCGGCGAGGGCCAGCTCGTAATCTCCACATCCACCACCAGGCCCTCCAGGTCCTCGTGCCCGGCGGTTCTCGCGGCCTCTTTGCCCAGTACGCGGTGTGGCGTGGCTTCTGCGCGGGCGGCAGGCGGCAGTTCCTGCCCCGCGGGAATCAGGATGTGTTGCGTCATGCGCTCGTCAAAGGGAACAACGCTGTGCTCCCGCGTGCGTCCCGCGCGTGCATAGTGAAAGATGCCGACAACGGTCGGGTTGCGCCGTTCCAGCACGCGCGCAATGCGCCCTGACCGGCGGCCATCGGCGCCCGGCGGCTCCAGCTCCACCAGCACCTGGTCGCCCTGCATGGCGCCGCTCATCTCATTCGGCGGAATAAAGATGTCTTCAGTTCCCGCAGCCTGCCGCGCATTCGGCCGTACAAAGCCATAGCCGTCGCGATGCAGGTCCAGCCGTCCGGCTACAAGATTGTCACGCGTGCCCGCAAGGCCCGTCACGGCGCGGGGAATGCCCCACTGCTCGCGGTCGATCTTGGTCAGCTCGCCGCGCACGGTCAACCGCGCAAGCTGCTCCAGCAGCAGACGCCGCTCGCGCCCGCCGGCCAGCCCCAGCTCACGGACAAGCTGCTTGTACCCGGCCTTGCCGCCGGGCGAGCGGGCAATCCGCGCCACCAGTTCGCGATCCGTCATACTTCAAGAGTAGGGCAAAAATGCGTTGCGCGTGGGCCTTACGGCACGTAGCCCGGCCCGCGCAGTACCTTGCCCGGCAACGCGCCGGTCATTTTGCCGCCCTCAATCACGGGCACGCCATTCACCAGCACGTCCTCCATACCCTCGGACAACTGGTTGGGCTTTTCATAGGTCGCGAGGTCCCGAATCTTCGCGGCATCAAACACCACCACATCGGCCCACATGCCCTGCTTCAGCACGCCGCGATCGACCAGCCGCATGCGCTGCGCGGGCAGCGCGGTAAACTTGCGAATCGCGTCAGGAAGCGTCAGCGTCTTTTCTTCACGCACGTACTTGCGCAGGATGCGCGGAAACGTGCCATACGCGCGCGGGTGCGGATGCTCCTGGCCCAGCAGCCAATCGGGCGAGGTGCCCTGCGAGTCGTTGTCGATGGAGACCCACGGCTGCTTCAGCGCCAGCGCCACGTCCGGCTCGCTCATGCCAAACACAGCCACCTCAGTAAACGCCTTGTCCTTGATGAGCAGGTCGCAGAGCGCGTCGATGGCGTCCTCATGCCACTCTGCGGCCACTTCAGACAGCCGTTTGCCCTGGAGCGGCAACAGCTCAGGATTCTCGACGACGGCAATCAGAATCCCCTCAGGCCCCGGAACCTCCTGCCACTCGTTGTCCCAGTCCTCCCCCGCCGAGTCCTTGCCTGTGCTCAGCAGGTCTTTGCGAATCCGCGCCCTCAGCGCCGGATCCTTGAGCCGGGCAATCAGCTTTGCATCGCCGCCATCGTGCGCCCAGGGTGGAATAAACGCGGAGAACGAATTGAACCAGGCCGTGTAGGCGTACGTGTTCGCGCTCATGTCCACGCCCGCCGCGCGCGCCGCGTTGACGCGCGCGACGATCTGCGGCATCTTGCCCCAGTTGGTCTTGCCCGCGGCCTTCAGATGCCAAATCTCCACAGGAATATGCGCCTCGCGGCCAATGCGCGCGGCCTCGTCGATGGAATCCAGCACCGCATCGCCTTCGCTGCGCATGTGCGTGGCGTAGATGCCGCCGTACTCGCCCGCCACGCTGGCCAGAGCAATCAGCTCGCCGGTCTTCGCATAGGGCGCGGGCGCATACTGCAGCGAGGTGGACAAGCCCATCGCCCCGTCGCGCATTGCGTCGCGCACCAGCGCCTGCATCTGCTTCAGTTGCGCGGGCGTGGGTTGCACATCGGCCTCGCCCAGCACCATGCGCCGCACGGAGGTGGCTCCCACATAGCTGCCCAGGTTGATGCCCATGCCCTGCTTTTCAATGCGCGTAAAGTACTGCCGCAGCGTGCGCCAGTCCGGCGTGATGTGGAAGTGCTCGTAAGTGGCGCGATCGTCGGCCAGCATCGCGTCATTTACCGGAGCGGCGGAGTCGCCCTCGCCCGTTATCTCCGTGGTGATGCCCTGGTAAATCTTCGAGGGCAGCCGCGGGTCCACCAGCATGGTCAGCTCGGATTGGCCCAGCATGTCAATGAATCCCGGCGCGACAACCATGCCGCGGGCGTCGATGGTGCGCTTTGCGGGCGCTCCCGCCAGGTGGCCGATGGCTGCGATTCGGCCTCCGCGAATCCCCACATCGCCCGAGTACCACGGCGAGCCGGTTCCATCCACGATGTGGCCGCGGGTGATAACCACGTCAAAGGGAGCCTCCTGGGCCGCGGCCGCCAGTCCAATGCCCAGCGCCACAGCCGCCGCTGCCGCCCATGCGCCTGTCCTCAGGATTCCCGTTTTGCGCTGCATCGAGTCCTCTTGTACCGTGATTGTAGGGTCTGTCCCGTGACGCCCGGCCATTTTCTGGTTGTATAGTGTTGTCACAGTTGGAAACTTTCGGGCGTCGAATATCGCCCGCGCTCGAATATCTGCCGCATGGCAGCATAGAATAGTCGAAGTGACATACCTGGGACCGCCAGGCAGAAGGAACATCAGAAACGCGGATGCATGTGGAACCCGCATGCGCTTTGCACACTGCCCCGCGGCAACAGCTTTTTGGGACCACGGAATTGGCCCCTGCCTTGGAAACCCAGTCCCACCAGGACAGAAAAGGAATCACCCTTGAGCGCTATGTGGAAACCCAACCAGTCCGGAACACCTGCTCCCACCCCCACCCCGGAGCCTTCGCGCCCCATGCCCCCGCCTCCGGCGTTTGAACCCCCCGCCCGCCCCGCTGCTCCGGTCGGCGAACAGGCCACCATCGGCAAAGGCCTGTTTATCAAAGGCGAGATTACCGGCTCTGAATCGCTGTTTATCGACGGCAAGATTGAAGGCAGCATCAACCTGCCCGGCAACCGCCTCACCGTGGGCCGAAATGGCCAGGTGTCGGCCAGCATCACCGCCCGCGAAATCGTGGTTCTGGGCAAAGTGCGCGGCAATGTCTCCGCAACGGATCGCGTGGACATTCGCGCCGAGGGCTCCCTCACCGGGGACGTAGCCGCGGCCCGCATCAGCATCGAAGACGGCGCTTTCTTCAAGGGTGGCATCGACATCCGCAAGCCGGATGCGAAGCCTGAAGCCAAGCCGGCCGCCCCCGCTGCCGCGCCCGAGGCGACCAAACAGGCCTAGCCCTGAGACGCTGCAATGGATCAGACACAAGAGCCCCGCCGCGGCGGGGCCTCTGTGTCTCTTGAGCGCTTAGCCCCAGCCGAGCCGCTGCCGGGCTACTTTGGGCAGGGCCGAACCGGCCAGTGCAAGCACTCTCTCCGTGACCACCACCCACACCGCCGTGCCCGCCAGCACCAGGTCCAGATCGGTCCACCGGCCCGGCGCAGGCAGGTATGAGGCCAGCAGCGGAGCCACCATCCCTCCTAGCCAGGAGAAAATCACCCACACCGCAGCGCCGCCCGCCGCACCTGCCAGCGCGCACCGCCCCAGCTCCACATAGTCCACGCCAGCCAGCGAGACCATATGCCGCTGGTGCAGCAGAATGGCGATGAGCACGGTCTGCATCGCGATGCCGACGTCGGAGGCAACGGCCAGTCCCATCGCCCCATGCCAGTGGTAGAGCGAGGCATAGATCGGCAGCGACACCACCGTCACCACCGTCCCCGCCACCATGGGCACAAACGTGTTCCCCGCAGCGTAAAACGCGCGCGAGTAGATAGCTTGAGCCGACCACAGAAACATGGAGACGGAGAACACCGCGAAGTATGCCGCGCATTCGCCCGCGTCGGCAGCGGAAAAGCGCCCACCGACGAACACAAGATCGATCATCGGCTTGCCCAGCGCAATCATGGCCGAGGCGGCCAGCAGGCTCAACGCCGCCACGCGCGAAACCGAGTCCGCCACCTGCACCGCAAATTCGTAATGGCGTTCCTTCGTCCACAGGCTGGCGAAGAACGGCATCGACGCAGCGCCCGCTGCCTGCGCCAGCATGGCCATCGGCGCGGTAAACAGCTGTTTGGCATAGCTCATCAGCGAAACAGCGCCCCCCGTGGCCGAGGCAAAGTGCGCAATGATCCAGCTATCGGCCGTGACCAGGGAAACCCCGGCGATGAGCGGCAGTGAGAGCCGCACCCACTCGCGCAGCCCCTCGTCGTGCCAGTCGAGAATGGGCCGGTAGCGCGTGCCTGCGCGCCGGGCAAAAAGGAAATTCAGGAAGAACGGGCCGAAGAACGCGCCTGCCACCGTGCCGATGGCCAGCGACTCCACGCCCATGCGCTTCTCCAGCAGCACGCCGCCCACGATGGTGCCCAGCCCATAGATCAGCGGCGCCACCGCCTGCACGCTGAACTGCTTGCGCACCAGCAGCACCGCGCCAAACACGCCCCCGGCAAAAAAGCACAACTGCGCGGGCAGCAGGATGCGCGTCAGCCGCACGCACACCGCGGCCTTCTCGGCGTCAAAGCCGTTGAACCACCAGTGAATGTAGACGGGCGCAAAAATCTCCGCCAGCACGATGGCTGCGCCCAGCACCAGGTACATCGTGGTCAGAATGACCGAGAG
This sequence comes from Acidobacteriota bacterium, assembly GCA_021778875.1. Next base: position 11,113 of record JAJYBT010000003.1, read on the forward strand.
CGAGCGCTCGCCCTCCGCCTCGCGGCCCGTTTCGCGGTACCGCGTGAGAATGGTGACAAACGTGATCGACGCCGCGCCGCCCACCAGGAAATACGAAATCATGTCCGGCAGCACGAAGGCGGCGTTCAGCGCATCGGCCTGTACGCCGCTGCCAAACAGCCACACGATGTACTTGACCCGCACCAGGCCAATGATGCGCGACAGAAAGTTCGCAGCCATCAGCACCACCGTGGCGCTGAAGGCCGAGTGCGCGTACGAGGGGTGCATCGTCCGCAGACCCCGCGCCCAGCGCGACGTGGGCGGGCGGCCCGTCTGCGGCCCTGGCTCAGTTGTGGGCGATTCCGTCACTGCAGTTGATTCTACCGGGGCAATGGCTCGCTGCGGCGTTACCATTCAGTGGCGGACCTTTGCCCCGCGTATGCTGTTCCGTAGAGGCCACATCATGCGGCATTTCCCTTCGCTCGCTCTCGGGCTATCCCTCGCACTCCCTGTCTTTGCTCAAACCATTCACGGCCGTGACGGCATCACCCTGCCGCCTCCGCCGCCGGTGCAGGCCGATCCGGTCTACGACAGCTACTTCGGCACCAAGATTCCCGACAGCTACCGCTGGCTTGAGGATGCAAAGAGCGAGGAGACACGCACCTTCATCGATCAGCAGAACACCTATACGGCGCGCTACTTCAAGCAGGCGCGCATCCGCCCCGAGGTCGTAGCCGGCCTTGAACCGCTCGAGCAGGCTGCCCACTGGACGCTCCCCATCGAGCGCGCCGGAAACTACTACTTCGCCAAACGCCTGCCGGGTGAGAATCAGGCTTCCATCTACATCCGACGCGGCTGGTCCGGAAAGGACGAGCGCCTCATCGATCCCGCCGCGCTGAGCCGCGACCCCAACACCTCCGTGGATCTGGCCGATGTCTCCCGCGACGGCCAGCAGATTGCCTATCGCGTGCGCAGCGGCGGCGCAGATGAGACCACGGTGCGTGTCTTCAACGTAAAGACCGGCAAGATTCTTGAAGACACGCTGCCCGCCGGGTTGTACTGGTCCGTCAGCTTCACGCCTGACGCCACGGGCCTCTTCTACACGCGCACCAACAGCCAGGGCTCACTGCTCTACCAGCATGTCTTCGGCACCCGCGTCGTCCGCGACACGCTCCTCTTTGGGCGCGAGTTCCATGGCGAGCCCCTCGGCCCCATCGACCTCTTTGAGTCACAGGTAACCGACGATAGCCGCTACCTGGTGATCACCATCGAGCGCGGAGTTCCCGCAAAGCGTGTGGACATCGTCTTCCGCGATCTCAAGAAAAAAGACGCGCCCTTTGACCTGCTCGTCTGGGATTTGGACTCGCGCTTCTCCGCCGTCTATGCCAGGGGCGCCTGGTATGTGAAGACCGACTACAAGGCGCCCATGGGCCGCATCCTCAAGGCCGACCCCGGCGTGCTGCCCGACGCCTGGAACACCATCGTCCCCGAAGCCACGGAAGCAATCGACGATTTCTCCATCGTCGGCGGCAAGGTCTACGTCACGCGCCTCAAGGATGTGGTCTCCCAGACATCCATCTATACGCTCGACGGCAAGCCCGCCGGCGCGGTCAGCTACGATGGCGTCGTCTCGTCCTCCGGCGTCTTTGGCCGAACTACAGACCGCTACGGCTTCTTCAGCGTGCAGTCGTTCATCCAGCCGCCCACGCTCTACCGGCTAGACACGGTGACCGGCAAGCGCGAGGTCTTTGCCCAGCCCAGCGTCCCCTTTGACACCAGCCAGTACGAACTCAAGCAGATCTTCTACACGTCGAAGGACGGTACCCGCATCCCCATGTTCATCGCCGGCAAAAAGGGCCTCGCGCAGGACGGCACCGCCCGCCTGCTGATGACCGGCTACGGCGGCTTCAATGTGAGCAACACGCCGGCCTGGAGCCCTGCCTCGGCCTGGTGGATGCAGCAGGGCGGATGGTTCGCGCTGCCCAACCTGCGCGGCGGCGGCGAGTACGGCGAGCACTGGCACCAGCAGGGCATGTTTGAGAAAAAGCAGAATGTCTTTGACGACTGGTTCGCGGCCGCCGAATACCTGATCGCCCAGAAGTACACCTCGCCCCAGCACTTTGCCATCGTCGGCCGCTCCAACGGCGGCCTGCTCATGGGCGCCGCCATGACGCAGCATCCTGAGCTGTTCTCCGCCATCGACTGCGGCTATCCGCTCCTCGACATGCTGCGCTACCAGAGCTTCCTGCAGGGCTCGCACTGGACCACGGAGTACGGCTCCTCCCAGGACGAAAAGCAGTTCTTCTACCTGCTCAAATACTCGCCTTATCAGAACGTGAAAGCGGCCATGGCTTACCCGGCGATTCTCTTCTTCACCGGCGACAGCGACACGCGCGTCGATCCGCTCCACGCGCGCAAAATGACCGCTCTCATGCAGGCATCTTCCTCCAGCGGGCGGCCCATCCTGCTCCACTACAGCCTCGCCGGGGGCCACTCCGCCGGCGTCAGCGTCGAGCAGAAAATTCAGGACGACGCCGACGAATTGACCTTCCTGTGGACTGAAACCGGTCCCGTGCCCGGCCTCAAGACAATTCCAAAATGAAACCAGCGCGTCGTCGTCCCTATCCGGGAATCCAACGGCCCCGATCTTTGCGAAATGGCTGATGGCCGCGGCCAAGGCCCGCGTATGCTTCAACCCATGCAGCAACCCGCAGACGCCTCACCTACACTTTCCGCCGCCAGTTTTGCCGCCTTGCTGGCTTCGCTCGCCGCGCCCGAAGCGGAGACCGCGCCGGAGCCAGTTGCCCCTGCCGCCGAGGACGCCCATGCCGAAGACGTGGCCATCCTCAGTTATGAGCAGGCGCTCCGCGCCCATGCGCGCTATCGCCCTGTCGCAGCCGGCGCTCTGCCGCGCCGTTCGCCCGCCGCCAGCCGCGCGACCCCGTCAACTCTGCAGAGCAACAAGAAAGCCGGTGCGCCGGGCAAGCCGGAGCGGCGCTCCACCGTGCCACGCGAAAGCCGCAAGTCGGCCAGCATCACCATCCGCCTCACTGGGGAGGAAGCAGCGCAACTGCGCGAGCGCGCAGCCGAAGCCGGACTCACCGCTTCAGCCTATCTGCGTTCCTGTGCCTTTGAGGTCGAGGCTCTGCGTACGCAGGTCAAGCAGGCGCTCTCCGAAATCAGGTCGGCCGCTCCCGCTGAGGAGCAAAGGTCCCCCGGTCAGGCATTTCCCCCGCAGCCCACGTGGCGGGCGCGGCTGTTTCCCCGCTGGGCGGGCGCTCAGCGCGCGGCCCACGCCTGAGGCTTACTCAACCTCCAGCACCAGGCACTTCAGATATTCGGTCTCAGGCAGATTCAGCACCACCGGATGGTCCGGCGCGGCGCCCCGGCGCTCCAGCAGCCGCACGCGGCGGTGCGCATCGGCGGCGGCAGAGGCGACCGCACCCTGCAGCTCCTCCCAGCCCACATGGTGGCTGCAGGAGAAGGTCATGAGCAACCCGCCCGGACGCATCATCCGCAAGGCGCGCAGGTTCAGTTCCTTGTAGCCGCGCAGCGCTCCCTCTACGGCCCGCTTCGTCTTGGCAAAGGCCGGGGGGTCCAGAATGATCGTGTCAAACCGCTCGCCGGCCTCCGACCAGTCGCGCAGAATCTGAAAGGCGTCGGCCTCCACCCAGTCCACCTGCGCGGAGAGCCGGGCGCGGTTGGCCTCTACGTTCCGCTCGGCCACCTCCAGCGAGGCGCGCGAGGCGTCAATTCCCGTCACCTGCCCGCAAACCTGCGCCAGATGCAGCGCAAAGCCGCCCTGGTAGCAGCAGACATCCAGCGCCCGCGCGGTTGTGCCCATGCGCTCGGCCCACTGACGTGCGGCGGCATAGTTGGCTCGCTGGTCGAGAAAGGCTCCGGTCTTCTGCCCTGCGTTCGCGTCGTAGTGGAACAGCAGGCCATTCAGCCGGAACTGCGTGCTGGTCAGCGGCGCTTCAGGCTGCGCGGCCCACAAGGGAGCGAGGCCCGGAGCGCTCAGCCCCTCCAGCTCGCGCATGCGCGGGTCGGGCCGCTCCAGAATGGTGGCGGGCTGCATCTCCTCGCGCAAAACCCGCGCGCAGCTCTCGCGCGTCGCAGCCGAGTCCAAACCCTTGGTCAGCAGTTGCAGAACGATCAGCGCGCCGTACTTGTCCGCCACCACGCCGGGCAGCTCGTCGGCCTCGCTGAAGCAAAGCCGGCAGGCGTCGGTATCGCTGTCCAGCAGCGGCCTGCGCCGGGTAATCGCCGCGCGCAGCCGGTCTTCCAGCAGTTTCAGCCACGCGGCCTCATCAACCGCCTCACGCGACACCAGCCGCAGCGCAATCTGGGATGAAGGACTGTAAAGCGCCGTGCCCAGCAGCAATCCGCGGGAGTCGGCCACGGGCAGCAGCGCGGGCGGCTCGCCTTCGCCGGTCTCAATCGACTCGATATCGGACGCGTAGACCCACAGATGCCCCGCGCGCAGCCTGTCTGCGGCGCGGCGGCTCACGCGGGCTCCCGGCCCTGCTTTGGATTTTTCCGTCCGCTTGTCTGCGGGAAAGGGACTTCTTGCGGGGTCGCGGGCTTCCGCGTGCTGGGTGGCGGACGGATTCGGACGATTCCGGCCAGAAGGCGTCGCCGGGCTCGAATCCCTGGACGCCTTCCGGTTTGCAGCAGAGTGTGGCTTGCGCGGCTTGTTCATCAGCTCCCCCGGGTTCCTTGAGCCCCAGGCGAGAGCATACGGGTCGCTGCTCCTTACTTTGCCTGGATACTCTCCAGGTAGCGGCTCAGATTGCTGATTCTGAGATGCTTCTGCTGGGAGTTAGCCTGGTCCATCTTACCAAGGATCGGGCCCCACACGGGCATCAGGCTCGATCCGTGCGCCGGTACCGCAGAGCCGAACTCAAGCACGGCCACGATATGGCTGTCCGGAAATCTTCCATGGTTCTGCTTTGTCAGCTCAGTCAGGTCGGTCGGCGCTGGCTTCAGCGCATTTGCCGCCGGACCATTGCCCTTGCCATCCACCCCGTGACAGGGCGCGCAATAGCTCTTGAACATCGCCTTGCCGCTCGTAGGTGATACCTTCTCCACTGGAATGACAATTTTTGATTGCGTTTCACCTGCATATCCCACGCCTGCGACAAAGGTCGCGGCAAGGGCTGTAAGTAAGAGACGTTGTAACATAAGTTCCTCCGTTCTGGACCTCTACTCCGCAAGGGACTCTACGCCGCCGCCGGGGAAGCGCCGCTGTGACCGCGGGCACAGTGAACAGAGCTCTACAGCACCGACAATCCATCAGCGTGCCCGGTAAAATTCAGTGGATAGTCTGTAATGCGTTATCTTGCAGGCAGTGAAGCAAAAGTAAGTCGGCCACCCCGGAAGGCCTTTAACTTCCCAAATCTGTACTCCATCGCCCGGGCTCGGTCGTGGCAAACTTACGCTGAGTAAGATAGCCCGCCCGCTTGCCGCGTCAGCCACGGTCCATAGCCCGCCGGCGGGCCCTCCCGCATGCAGGATTTATCCATCCCAAACATCTCCGGCCTATAATGAAGCATGGCGACAGTCCGGCAGCCGGTTCCTGCGGATACATCCAGCGCCACCCCGGTGTCTTCCGGGCAGGGTGCGCCGGTCTTGCGCGTTCCCGATCAGCATTCCCCCGATCAGCATTCCATTGACCAGCGTTTTGAGGCGCTCCTGCGCCATGTTCAGGCCAATCGTCCCAGTGAAGATGTGAGTCTCATCCGCAAGGCATGGGATTTCTGCGTCCAGCACCATCAGGGGCAGATGCGCGCCTCCGGCGAGCCCTAC
>JAJYBT010000570.1 GCA_021778875.1 Acidobacteriota bacterium
CGCATGCAGGCTTCCGCGCTATCTCTCGTTCTTCAGAACGGCCAGATGGAACGTTCGTCGCAACGTGAAGCCAAGACGCTCATACACGCGAATCGCGGATTCGTTTTCAGGCAACACATGCAGGAAAGGCGTCTTGCCGCGCCGCCGGATGTCCGCGATGACCTTCGACATGAGCACACGCGCAAAGCCGCGGCCGCGCGCATCGGGATGGGTGCAGACGGCGCTTACCTCGACGAACCCCGGCAGATGAAGCCGCTGCCCGGTCATCGAGAGCAGCCGTCCGGAATCGAAGAAGCCCCAGAATGCGCCCAGCTCGAATGTGCGCCGGCGAAAGGGCCCGGGCTCGGTCAGTTCAGTCAACTCCAGCATCGCGGGAATATCCTCTGTCGTAAGCCGCCGCAGTGTTGCGCCTGCCACGGCACGGTCTGTGGGAACCCGTTCCGGATCGAGGCAGATCATCTGGCTCAACCCGCCACCGCGAAGCAGCGTCCAGCCCGGTGGCGGCGAGGGCGGGTCCACAAGAAACTGCACCACAACACCGCCCGGCCCCGCCAGCGCGCGTAGCGCCTCGTAGCTCGCGGCAGACTGGTCCACTGTGGCGCTCAGCGGCCCGATTTCGGCAGGATAGCGCTTCGCCAGCGCGCCGCCCAGCGCGAGCATGCTGTGCTCCGTGGTTAGCGCGCTCCAGATGGGGTTGTCGAGTGGGTGGGGAGTCGGCATCAGTTATGAGATGAGATCGTTTCGTACAGGGTTACGGAATTCCGTTGACCACTTCAGCGTGGGCGCCCCGTAAAGCAGTGGATATGACGGCCCGCCCTGAGCAAGCATAGAAGCGCTCGCTGAATTACATCTTTTCTATTTTATTGCATGTGACTCTCTTCCATCGGCTCTGGCTGCCCGTACCGCCGCCGTACAAGCCAAAGCACTGGCAGTCCAAGCAAAATGAGGCCGGAGCCAAGCAGGGAACCCTTGAGGTTGCCCGCAAAGCTGTACACCAGCACGACCACCGCGCACGCAACGAAGAGCGCGGGCAGCACCGGATAGCCCCACACGCGATACGGCCGATGCGCCTCCGGCCGCCTGCGCCGATAAACAAACACCGTCGTGGTGGTGAGCGCATAGAACAGCCACTCGGCAAAGACAGCCAGCTCAAAGTGCTGCTGGAACTGGCTGAGGAAGAGCAGGAGCAGGGTGGCAAGCATCCCCTGCACGACCAGTGATGTGGATGGCGACTGGAAGCGCGGGTGAATGTGCGCGAATTGGCGGAAGAAGAGCCTGTCCCGAGCTGCGGCAAAGGGCACACGCGCGCCAGACATCACCGTTCCGTTGAGCGTGACAAAGATGCTGAGCGCCATGGAGGCGGCCACAAAGCCTGCTCCGCCGGGCCCCGCGACCACGGTGAGGGCCGCCACGGCGGGGCGCTCGCTGGCGGCTATCTGCGCGGCGGGCAGAATGTACTGGATGGCTGCGTTGGTTGCCATGAACAGCGCGCCCACAATGAACAGCCCGCCGATGAGCGCGATGGGCAGGCTGCGCTCGGGGCGGCGCACTTCGCCGGCCACCATGGTCAGGTCATTCCATCCGTCGTAGGCCCACAGAGTGGCGATCAGCGCCAGCATGAATCCGCCAAAGCCACCCGTTGCATGCGGCAGCGACGTGCGAAAGTTGGCCCACGAGCCTGACGCTGAGGCAAAGCACAAGCCAGCCACAATCAGGATCAGCACGCCTTTGAGAATCGTGAAGACAAGCTGAAAATCGGCGGCTTTCTTGATGCCCAGATAATTCAGCCCGGTGATGAGCCAGGTCACAGCGATCGCAAAAGCCTGCGACCAGAGCAGCGGCCCGCCCAGTGCGTGAGCGCCCAGCCAGCCGAAGGCAGGGAAGAACTCCAGCGTGCGCGCCAGGCCGATGGTGACCGCGGCGATGGAGGCAGGCTTGGCCACTGCAAACCACGTCCACATGTAAAGGAAGGCGGTGGTGTCGCCATACGCACCGCGCAGGTAAACGTACTCGCCGCCCGCGAACGGCATCATCGCGCCCAGCTCGGCATACGTCATCGCGCCAAACAAGGACAGCAGCCCGCCGATCATCCATGCCATGTAGACCAGCGTCGAGGAGCCTGTGTCCTGCATCATCTCGCGCGGCACAAGAAAGATGCCGCTGCCGATGATCGTGCCCACCACAATGGCCGTGGCCTGGCTCGCGCCGAGCACGCGCGGCAGGTCAGGAGTCTGCGGATGTGTGTGCTGCGACGATGGCTGGCTCATGCGGTGATGTGAGGTTAGCATGCCGGAAACAGAGGATTCGCCGCAACCCCGCGCCCGCCGCGCTCGGCACGCCTGCAAACGTATACAATGTTCACGATTTCAATTCCAGCGACGAGCGCACCTGGGGTAACAGCCTGCCGCGTCGCCGCACCCGATCGGGTCAGGCAAAGGAGCCACATGGATCGCCGCGACTTTCTCAAGAACACGGGAACCTTCATCGCTGCCGCGACGGTGGCCTCGGGCCTGCCCAATGCCGGCCATGCCGCTGAATCGCCTGCCAGCGCAACAGGACGCAAGGTGCTCCCCATCAACCGCAATTGGCGCTATAGCCCCAAGGCCTCGCCGGAAGCCCGCGCCCGCGACTTCAACGACGCGAGCTTTGCGCGCGTTACGGTGCCGCACACAAATATTCGCCTGCCCTGGCACAGTTTCGATGAGAAATCCTACGAGTTCACGTCCGTCTATCGCCGTCGCATCCGTGTGCCGGCGGCGGCGCGCGGCCAGCGCATCTTCGTCAATTTTGAAGGCGTGATGACCGCGTCCACTGTCTGGCTCAACGGCACGCGCCTGGGCGAATACAAAGGCGGCTATACGCCGTTCTCGTTTGAGCTGACGCAGCATGTCGACTTTGACCGCGACAATGTTCTGGCGGTAGAGGTGAACTCCAGCGAGCGCCCGGACATTCCGCCCTTCGGTTACGAAATCGATTACCTCACCTTCGGCGGCATCTATCGCGAAGTGGCCCTGCGCATCGTGCCTCCCACCTTCATTGAGAACATCTTCGCACAGCCAAGGGACGTGCTCTCCGGCAAGCCGAGTCTGGATGTGCAGTGCTTCATTCAACATCCCGAAGCGTCTTCCGCTCCGCAAGCAGCGGACGGGCCGCTCACCCTTGAAGCCGCTCTTTATGACGGCGAGCGCCTGCTGGGCACGACCACGCAGGCCGTGTCGGAGGCCGGTTCCGGAGTCGCAAGCCAGACCCTTCATCTGGACAATCCCGGGGGCATTCAACTCTGGGATCTGCATTCACCCAAACTTTATCGCGTGGAGGTGCGCCTGCTGCGCGGCACGCATGCGGTCGACAGCGACATGCGCCGCATCGGCTTTCGCGAGGCGCGCTTTACGCCGCAGGGCTTCTCGCTCAATGGAAATGTCATCAAGCTGCGCGGCCTTGACCGCCACCAGACCTTCCCCTGGGTTGGCCAGGCAATGCCG
>JAJYBT010000571.1 GCA_021778875.1 Acidobacteriota bacterium
AGGTCGCGGGCGGTGACGTCGTTGGCGATGGTGCAGCCGCGGACATAGCTGCGCCAGTCGTCGTCGGCGGAGAGCCGGGTGGCGCGGCGGCCGATGACCAGCGCGAGCTCGCCCTCGAAGTCCACGCGGGCTGAGGCTGGCGGCATGCGCACGATGCCTCCGGGGGGCAGCAGGGAAGACGGTGGTTTGAAGAAGAGCAGCGGCTCGGCGGGAACCTCGTTGCCCAACTCCCTGGCGTGGTCGCGATAGTTGCGGCCGACGCAGACGATCTTGGAGGGCGTGACGGGCGGCAGCAGGCGCGCGGCGCTGAGCGGCATGGGCTGGAAGCCGGCGGGGGCCGGTGCGGACGAAAGCCGGCAGGCCAGGTCTTCCTCGGGTGCATCGATGAGGCTGACGATCCACGGCTCGCCGTTGCGGTCCTCCACGGCGCCGTAGCAGACGCGATTTTCGATCGAGAAGCGGCAATACTTCATCAGCGGTCCCTTTCTTGCGGCATAGGTGTCAGCGGCTCGGAACGGTCTCCTGAGCCTCGGCGGAGCGCGCGCTTTCATGCCCGCTCTGGTCGATGGCGCTGACGGCGTAATGATAGGTGTGCCCGGGCTGCACGCGGGCGTCGTGGAAAGCGGGGCCGACCAGCGGCTCGGGCGGCGAGATGCGCTCCCAGGCGGCGTCGTCCTCGCGGCGGTAGACGATGTAGCCGGCGAGGTCGGCCTCTGTGTCGGGGCGCCAGTTCAGGTCGATTGCGGGCGCGAGGCCGTCAGCTGCGGCGGTTGCCACGGCGGCCAGATCGCGGGGCACGGCGGGCGGAAAGATGTCGCGCACGTCGATGCGCACGGGCTGGGATGGCTCACCCGCCAGCTCGAGGGTCTGGCCGTTGGCCGCGAGGCGTACCACGCGCTGGGCCTGATACTCGTAGCTCTGGCCGGTGCGTACGGTGGTGTCGATGGCCGCCGCGGCAGCCAGGCCGGTGTCTACGAGCAGGTTTTGCCGGAGCGGCTCGGCGGGTTGGGCAAGCAGGCCCTGCCGGGGCGGAGTCTGCGCGGGGTTGAGAAGGGTGCGGCGAAGACGGACGGCAGTGGTGGTTCCGTCGGGTGTCCAGCGCAGAGCGACACCGTTTTTGCGCAGCTCGGCGGAGAGGCCGGTGACGGGCGCGGGCGCCTGGCCGGCCAGGACCACGGAGGGATTCGACGGGCCGGCGGAGCGGCCGTTGTCATTCTTCAGCTCCACGAAGTAGCGGAGCGGGCGCGGTGTGCCTGTGGCGAGTTCGGAGGGCAACTGCTCTGCGAACGTGGCGGATTTGCCGGGCGCGAGCTGCAGGTTGGCGACGGCCGCGCACTGCCCCGTTTCCTGCTGGCGGCAGATGCCTGCGCTGACGTCGCTTTTGAGGGGCAGCTTGTCGGTGTTGCGGGCAGGGACGGTAAAGGTAAGCGTGACGCGGTTGCCGGTGCGCACAGCGGCCAGATCCGTGACCCGCGCGGGCAGGTTGAGCGAGGGCGGCTGCGGTGCGCCGGGGGTGCCGCAACCGGAAAGCGCCGCGGCCAGCGCGACAGCCAGCGAAGCCAATATGCGTGGATGCGCCGTACTCATGCCCTCCCAGTCTAACGGAGCGGCGCGGAGATGCCGTGGCGGGCTATCTGCTACGATTCACTTTTAACCGGCAGGATGGGCGCGTGCGCCGCGGAAGACCGTTGGCCGTGCGGGCGGCATCGCGGCCGGCTGGGCGGAAGAAAGACAGGATATGACTGCCAGTGACTCCTCCGATGTAACCGCACTGGCCGACGACCGGACCCGTCTCGGCTATAACCGCTTCCTGATCTTCGTGGCCGGACTGGGCGGGCTGCTGTACGGCATCGATGTCGGGATTATCGGCGGTGCTTTGCCGTATCTTGAGGCCACGTCGGGACTGACGCCGGGCGAACTGTCTGCGATTGTGGCGGCGGTGCTGCTGGGGAGCGTGTTCTCCACGCTGTTTGCGGGGCTGCTGGCCGACCTGATGGGACGCAAGCCGCTGATGATTCTGAGCGGGGCGGCATTCATCCTGAGCATTCCCATGATTGCGCTGTCGCACGGCTACGGGCCGCTGTTTTACGGGCGTCTGCTGCAGGGCATCAGCGGCGGGCTGATTGGCGTGGTGGTGCCGCTGTACCTGGCGGAGTGCCTTTCCGCAACGAGCCGCGGCAAGGGCACGGCGGTCTTCCAGTGGATGCTGACGCTGGGGATTGTGACGGCGGCGCTGGTGGGCATCTACTTCAGCTATCGCGTGGCGGCGGTGGCGCAGGCAGCCAATGCGGCGGCGCTGTTCGCGTTCAAGGACCAGGCGTGGCGGAGCATCTTCTGGGTATCTCTGCCGCCGGGCATGTTGTTTGTGGCCGGGGTGTTCCGGGTGAGCGAGTCGCCGCGCTGGCTGTTCCGGCACGGGCGCAAGGACCAGGCGCTGGCGGCGCTGCTGCGCTCGCGCACGCCAGAGCAGGCCGAGACGGAACTGACGGAGATGCTGGACTCTGCCCGAGTGCTGGAGTGGCGCCGCGCAACGGGCGAGAAGGTGCGGGACTCGCTGCTGAGCCGCAAGTACGTGGTGCCGTTTCTGCTGGCGTGCGTGATTCTGTTCTGCAATACGGCCACGGGGATCAACTCGATCATTGGCTACAACACGGGCATCCTGCTGCAGAGCGGGCTGTCGGACCTGCAGTCGCACTGGGGCTACGTGCTGTTCACGGTGGTGAACTTTGGCATGACCATGGTGGGCATGGCGCTGGTGGATCGCAAGGGACGACGGTTTCTGCTGATTCTGGGCACCGGCGGCATTATTGCTTCGCTGGCGGTAGTGGGATTCCTGTTCCGGCAGAACGAGAGTCAGGGCGTGGACTGCAGCGCGCTGGTGCAGATGATGGTGACGCCGCAAGAGGACCTGACGATGCGGTTTGACGCAGAGCAGGCGCGCAAGTTGCTGGCGGCGCGTGGCGCGGCAGAGAACAGCATCGACGGCGGACACGCAACGTTTGCCATCATCTACTCCTATGGCGACTTTACGGCGGCCACGAGCTACGTGCGCTCGGATGATCCGGCGGCGGCTCCGCTGAAGATCAGTCGCGCCAGTTGCGTGCCGGGCAGCAAGGTGGAGGCGTTCTTCAAGAACCCCTTTGGCGACCTGGCAGAGGCGCAGGTGGCTCCGCTGAAGATTGAAAAGGCCGTGCTGGCGCCGGTGCCGGACGAGGCGAAAGGCTGGCGCGTAGCACTGGGGCTGTACGCCTTTATGGCGTTCTATGCGCTGGGGCCGGGCGTGGTGGTGTGGCTCGCGTTGTCAGAGCTGATGCCGACACGCATCCGATCGATCGGCATGAGCATTGCGCTGGTGATCAACCAGCTTGTCTCCACCACGCTGGCGGCGATCTTTCTGCCGTTTGTGGGCAAGTACGGCTACTCGCCGATGTTCTTTCTGTTCGCGGGCTTCACGGTGATCTACTTTGTGACGG
>JAJYBT010000572.1 GCA_021778875.1 Acidobacteriota bacterium
GCGCGTGACGCGCACTGCGGGCACTTCTCCCTTTTCGCGCAGCACCTCCACGGAGTCTGCCTTGGCGGGAACGGAGATGCGCTGATCCAGTGTGCCGGGATCGATGTTCCAGGCGTCGTATTCCTTCGGCGTGTCCTTGAAGAACTGCAGCTCGTTGCCGCAGGCTCCCGGGGCAAGCGACTCGAAGCTCGTCTGCTTGTCGTAGAGGCTGGTGATGCAGCCGGTCTCCGCATTGACCAGGACGCGCAGCCTGGCATTTTCCAGCTTGAAGCTGCCGGCCTGCCGCTCCACGGTGACAGCGGATTTCTGCGGTGTGTGATCCACGCCTCCCGGGATGACGTAGACCACCTTGTAGCCGAGCGCGGGCACGTCGGGCACGGCAAACTTGAGCTCGACCATGCCGGTGTGCGGATCGCTGGAGAGGATGTCGCCCTGGAGTTGCGACTGCGGGCGCGAAGGATCAACAATGGGCAGAACAGTGCGGCCTGCATCGGATGCCGGAACCTGCAGCTTGACTACGACATCGCCCGAGCGCTGCCAGCCCAGCGGGTTGAAGACGACAACCGGCACGGAGGAGCCCACCGGCCGGGCACTTGTATTGATGCGCTCAATAACCGTGCCAAGGGCGTTGGCGTTGATCTCGTTGGTGGACCAGCGGACCACGTCGTAGTCCTTCTGCGCATCCTTATAGATGATGCCGATGCCGGATCCGGCCGCGAGATCGTGGAACTGGTTGAAGAGAACCTTCTTCCAGTCTTCCGTGAGCTCGGCCGCGGGATAGCTGCTGCCATCCAGCCAGGCCAGCGATGCCCACTTCTCTGAGTTCAGGGTTTCCTCAGAGCCTTCGCGCATGTTGCGCTTGTGGTTGGCCTGCGTGGTCATCACGCCGCGGTGGTACTCGAAGTACATCTCGCTCTTCCAGGTAGGAATCGTGATCTTTCCGGGCACCACGGGCGGTGGCGTGTAGCCTTTGGCGATGGACTGGTAGTTCCACACCGGGCTTTCCGGGGAGATCTCCTTCTCAACGCGCGAGAAGTAGGACTGTGCGGTGCCGAACTCAAACCTGGGCGTGACGTGGCCCGGCGCGGCCCAGTGTGTGCCCTCATCCAGAATGGCGCGCGTGGGGCCGCCGCCGTGGTCGCCGATTCCGTACAGGTCCATCATGTCGGTCATGCCGGTGGCGCGCTCGCGAGCCTGCACCATGTCGCGGGAGAGACGCACCGGGTTCAGATCGCGATTGGCGTAGTCGCGCGGGAAGTAGGCGAGCACCTTGGAGCCGTCGGGCGACTCCCACCAGAAGAGCTTGAAGGGCAGTTGGTTGGTGTCGTTCCAGGTCATCTTCTGGGTCACAAAATAGTCCACGCCGCTCTTCTTGTAGATCTGCGGCAACTGCCAGGTGTAGCCGAACGAGTCCGGATTCCAGCCGATGCGCACATCCACGCCGTAGGCCTGCTTGTACCAGCGCTTGCCCACCAGCAGTTGCCGTACCAGAGATTCGCCGTCGGGCATGTTCAGGTCAGGCTCAACCCACATGCCGCCTACGATCTCCCATCGGCCTTCCTTGATGCGCTGGGAGATTTCGGCGTTCATGTCGGGATATTTCTCGGCCATCCACTCGTTATAGGCAGCGGCAGACTGCGTGTAGGTGTATTGCGGATACTCGTACATCAACTGCAGGGCAGTGCCAAAGGTGCGCTTGACCACGTCGACGGTCTCGGTCCACGGCCACAGCCAGGCTGCGTCAATGTGTGAGTTGCCGGTGAGGTGGAAAGTGGCCTGCTCCAGCAGGGGCCGCAGAGACTCCAGCCGGGCCTGAGCCGACTTCAGGCTGGCATCAAAGCGGGCCTGGTCGTGCGCATCCAGCGCGGCCAGATCCACGGTGCGGATGGCGCTGTTGAGCGTGGCCATCTGGCTGGCGTCGCCGGGCGCGAGCGTGGGAACCAGCAGAGCGGCCGACAGAAACTCCAGGCGCAGATCCTCGGGATTGGGACGATTCTCCGGGAAGTCGATCTTGAGCGTCGCGCCGCGGAAGGTCTTGGTGTCCACGGTGTGCAGCAGCTTGACGGCCACCGTCACCTTGTCTCCGGGCTTTGCATCTTCAAACAGCACCACGGGCTCAAGGTCATCGCCAAGGGCCACGCGGCGGCCGTTGAAGTAGAGGATCTGCGGCATCGGACCGTTGGCGCTGGCGTGGAACTGGAACCAGATGCGCGCGCCCGTCAGGTCATATCCGCTGAGCGTCTGCGGTATCTGATAGGTCTGGCGGAACCAGACGGCATCGTTGGGCGCATGCTTGCCCATCATCATGGTCTGCCAGCCGCTCTCGTCCACATTCACGGCCTCGCCGTGGGCCAGATCGCCAACATGCATCTTCCATGTCCCATCGGGCAGTTCATACAGCCCACTCAGCCGTTCCAGCACGGCACGGGACTCGGGTTGCAGATCGGCGGCAATTTTGGCCGCTTCCGCGGCGGATTGCGCTCGAACCGGGCCGGCGGAGACAAGCATTCCGCAAACGCTTACAAAAATGGCAAGGGCAAATCCTGCGATCGGATTGCAGCGACTTGGTTTGGCAACAAAAAACATGGTGATTCGCTCCCGGGAGCATCTTAAGCTATCGCCGCAGGGACGCGGCAGATTCCCACAGAAAACAGCGGCCTATTTTTCCAGCTACACCCAGCCGCCATCCACAATGTAGCTCTGGTTGGTGATGGCGCTGGAGTCGTCGGACGCGAGGAACAGAATCAGTCGCGCCACGTCTTCCGGCAGGATGTCGCGTTTGAGCGCCTGGCTGGCCAGGATCTCCGCCTTGTACTCGGGCGTGTACCACAGTCGCTTCTGCCGCTCGGTGACGATGGCGCCGGGCAGCACGGCATTGACCCGGATGTTTGCCGGCCCCAGTTCGTGCGCCATGGTGCGGGTTAGTCCCACGATGGCGGCCTTGGCGGTCACGTAAAGCGGCACCCCCGTGGAGGGAATCATCCACGAGATCGAGCTCATATTAAGGATGGAGCCGCCGCCGGACGCCCGCATGGACGGCACTACAGCCTGAATCATGAAGAACTGAGGGCGCAGGTTGATGGCCATCGAGCGGTCCCAGTACTCCGGCGTGACCTCTTCCAGGGTGTGGCGCTGATCGTTGGCGGCATTGTTGACCAGCACATTTACCGAGCCGAGCGCTTTGATGGCCTGCTGTGCGCAGGCTTGCATGGCTTCCACGTTTGTTAAATCGCAGGGCAGGAACAGCGGGGCGGGACAGCCTTCCGCTGCAAGCGTGTCAACGAGGCGGCAGGCAGGCTCCTCCTGAATGTCGAGGAACGCGACGCGGGAACCCTGCCGGGCAAACTGGGCCACGATGGATTCTCCGATGCCGGTGGCGCCGCCTGTGACCAGCACGGCCCGGTCCTGCAGGCTGGGATAGCGGGCAAACTGCTGGCTGGACTGTGTTTTTGTTTCTTGCATACAATCTTC
>JAJYBT010000573.1 GCA_021778875.1 Acidobacteriota bacterium
GATCGCGGACTCGGCATTGCAAACGCCGAGAATCTCTTCGTGCCGTTCTATACCACCAAGCCCGCGGGCAGCGGCGTCGGCCTGGCGCTGGCGCAGCAGATTGCCCGCGCCCACGGCGGAGAAATCCGCCTCGTCAACCGCGAAGACGGAGAAGGCGCGCGCGCAACCGTGCGGCTGCCTGTTGCGTAGGGATTGTCTGTTCTAGTCGCAAACGAGCGCGTCTTCAGGAAAGGCCGCCGCTTCCACGCGATCAGCTTCATCTGCGGAAGCAGCGCCGCCAGCCTGTTGCGCAAGGAAGAAGGCATTCACCTGCGCCAGCACCTCGGCCCCGGTGCGCGCCTGGTAGATGGCCGCGCGCAGCTTTGCCCCGCCCGGCACGCCATGCGTGAACCACGTGGCAAACTGCTTCATCTTGCCCGCCGTCTCACCGTGGCGCGCATCGCGCGGCAGCGCCTGGCTTGCCTCGGCCTCATGCAGCAGCATTTCAAAGTAGGCGCGAATCATCTGGTAGCGGTCCTGCACCGTGGGCAGATCGTAGCGGCCTGTTGCGGTGTACTGCGCAATCTGCCGGAAGATCCACGGGTTCGCCGGCGCCGCGCGGCCAATCATCACCGCATCGCAGCCTGTGTGGGCCACCATGGCGGCCGCGTCCTCCGGCGTGCGGATGTCGCCGTTGCCGATGACGGGAATCGCGACCGCCTGCTTGACCGCTGCAATCCACTCCCAACGCGCCTGACCGCTGTATCCCTGCTCGCGGGTGCGCGCATGTAGCGCCACGGCGTTGAGCCCTTCGGACTCCGCCATGCGCGCCAACTCCACGCACACAATCTGCGCATCGTTCCAGCCGATGCGGAATTTGACGGTAAAGGGAATTGTGACGGATTTGCGCACGGCGCGGAAGATTTCGCCGATCTTTGGCAGATCGCGCAGCAGCCCTGAGCCGCCGTTGCAGCCCACGACGCGCTTGGCCGGACAGCCCAGGTTCAGGTCCACGAGGTCAAAGCCCGTGTCCTGGACGATGCGCGCCGCCTCGGCCAGCGTCTCGGGATTAGAGCCGAATAGCTGCGCCCCGATGGGGTGCTCGTCCTCATAGAAGGTCAGGTAGCGCTTGCGCTTGGCCTCGCGCATGCGTGAGAGCCCGTCGGCCGAGGTGAACTCGGTCATCAGCAGACCGCAGCCCGACTGCGCGTTGGTCACTGCGGATTCAATCGCAGATTCGCCCGGACTGGCCGCCGCCGTGAACAGGCTGGCATGGCGAATGAAACGCCGGAAGACCGTGTCCGTAACCCCGGCCATGGGTGCGAGCACCGTCGCAGGGCTCACCGCAACCGGGCCCACGCGCACCTCTGCCGGCACCCGCGTCTCCGCGGGCATCGCGTGCGCTTTGGGATTGTCCCAGTCTTTCTTTACGGTAAAACCCTTGCCTGCCATGGCACACGGCTCCTAACGAACGTGGGCCTCCGCCGTGGCGGAGGCCCAATCGTACCACCTGCTTGCCTCGGCGTCGCTACTTGGCCGGAGCTGTCTCGCCGGCCTTGGCGTACTTGCGGCGGAAGCGCTCCACGCGGCCCGCGGTGTCTACCAGGCGCTGCTTGCCGGTAAAGAACGGGTGGCAAGCCGAGCAGATTTCCACGTGAATGTCGCCCTTGTGCGTCGAGCGGGTCTCAAAGTTGTTTCCGCAGGCGCACAACACGCGCACTGCGTCGTAGTTGGGATGAATCTTTTCCTTGGGCATCTCTCGAAGACAAACCTTTCCTGCAATTCTTCTATTGTAGGGGGATTTGCCCGGTTTCGCAATCACCGGCCCCTATCGCCTACTGCGCCAGCGCCTTCGCAATGCCCGCTTCGGCCAGCGGAGCCATGATGGCATACCCGGCCGGCAGCGGATGCACGCCGTCCCGACTCAGCGCCGGCGGCAGCCCATCCTCCGCATCCTTCAGCGCCGAGTGGTAGTCCACGTAGACATAGCCCTTCTCCGCCGCATAGCTCTTGATCCATTTGTTCAGCGCGTCTATCTTCGGCGCCGGTTCCAGCCCGCGCTCCCACGGAAAGTCAAACGCCGGCGTCACTGAGCACAGCACCACCTTGATATGATTCGCCGTCGCCAGCTCTGCCATCGAGGCCAGATTGCCCTCCGACTGCTCCAGCGTCATCGGCCCGGTATTGCCCGCAATGTCGTTGGTTCCTGCCAGAATCACCACCACCTTCGGCTGCAGGCCAATCACATCCTGCCGGAAGCGCAACAGCATCTGCGGCGAAGTTTGCCCGCTGATGCCCCGATTGATGTAGGGCTTGCCCGGAAACGACACATCCAGGTGCCAGCCCTCGGTAATCGAGTCGCCCATGAACACCACGCGATTCTCGCCCGCTGCCGGCGGTCCCAGCTTGTCGTTCGCATCCTTGAATCGCGCCAGCCAGCCAAAGTCCGTCAGCAGTTGCTGGTCATGCTTCCGCCAGTAATCGTTGTCGGGATGTCCCGAAGCCGTGGCCGGTGCAGGCGCGGCTGCCGCGGTCTCCGGCTTGTTGCCGGGTTCCTGCGCGTCCACGACAGCCGAACCAGCCACCACGACCATTACGGCCGCCACCAACATGCGCAGTGCAAATAGGTTCACAGTTACCTCCTCAAGGGCGCGGCAATAGAATCGATTTTCTGCCCGCGCAACGATTGTAGGCAATCGCCCCCGCTCCCGCCACGGCTTTTCCACATAACCGGCCACAATCCCCACCGCCCTCCGCCCGCGCCGCATGCGCTACGCTTCTAAGAGTGATGAGCGAGTGTTCCATCTGCGGCGGAATCGGTCTGGTCCAGGTGCTTTCCCCCTCAGGCGTCTGGGGCACGCGCCCCTGCGAGTGCCAGCAACTGCAGCGCTATCATCGCCGCCTCGCCGCCGCGCAGATTCCCGAGCGCTATCGCCACTGCTCGCTTGACACCTACGAGACCGCGTTCAAGGGTGCCAATCCATCCCTTGCCCACGCCCTCATGAGCGCCCGCAAGTTTGCTGACGCTTACCCAGTCGATACCGCCGGCAACGGCCTGCTTTTCGTCGGCACATCCGGCCTTGGCAAGACCCACCTCGCCGTCGGCGTCCTCCAGCGCCTCGTGCAGGAGCGCGGCGTCAAAGGCCTCTTCTGCGATTACCGCGAGCTGCTCAAAAATATCCAGAACAGTTACAACCAGCAGGTCAGCACCACGGAGCTTGAGCTGCTGAAGCCTATCTTCGCCGCAGAGGTCCTGGTCCTCGACGACCTCGGCGCGCAAAAACCCAATGAGTGGGTCTGGGACACCGTCGCCCTCATCCTCAACACCCGCTACAACGACAAGCTCTCCACCATCATCACCACCAACTACCCCGACCAGCCCGCCGGCGCAGGCTTCAAGCCCGCCAAGGAAGGCGCCACGCCCATCCGCGGTGAAGACACCCTCGGCGACCGCATCGGCGACCGCATGCGCT
>JAJYBT010000574.1 GCA_021778875.1 Acidobacteriota bacterium
GCCCTCGCCGTGCAGAGTGGGCAAGTAAAGTGCGCCGTTGGCGGAGATGCGCCGCGAGTAGCTGGAGAGATTCTCAAAGTAGCTGCCATGCGAAAGCTCGGGCGTGAGTTGGAACGGGCTGTCGCCGTGGGGCTCGTAGCCGTCGTGGAAGCGCACCACGCCCACACCGAAGTCGATCAGCGCACCGTTATGGAAGCTGTGCTGATCGCGCAGGTACGGCAGCCATGCAATGGTGTTGCGCTTGGTCGTGCTCTGCTGCGGAACGAGCGAGGAGATGCCGTCGTAGGGCGAGTGATAGGCGTTGGCCAGCACGCCGGTGGAGAGGATGTTCGCCGGCGTCAGGTTGACCTGAAAGCGAAGCAGGTTGCTGCCGCGCAGCAGGTGGTTGGTGTCGGCTCCGCTGGGCAGCTCTGGAATGTAGTTGTTGTCGTACTCCAGCTCAAGCCCATCAAAGAACCATGCGCGGTTGCGCACCAGAGGACCGGAGAAGGTGACGCGCGGAACGAACTTGTCAAAGCGGATTCCGTTCAGGTCACGAAACGAGGGCACGAAGTTGGTTGCATTAAAACGGAAGGAGTTGTCGCCCATGCCGGTGTAGAAGGCCACAACGCCGCCCGTGGCGCGGCCAAACTCCACGGGATAGCGGGTCGTCTGCTGATCGATGGAGCGAACCGCATCGGCGCTGACGCGCATGGCCAGCTGGCCGCTGATGGGCGAGCGGATATCGAATCCATCGAGCATGTCGAGCGTGGCCCACGTCTCTGACCCTGCCACGTGCACCTGCCCGCTGGCATCCTGCACCACGCCGGGATAGAACGGCAGCAGATTGCGAATGTCGCGTGACGTGGGATACGGAATATTGATGATCTCCGGCATGTTCATCGTGAGCTTGTCCGAGGCCTGCTCGGTATCAATGCCGGGCACAGAGGCCGTTACACTCACGCGCTCGGTGACCATCTGCTCGTGATTAAGCACGACGCGGATCTCGCGCAGCTCCGGGTCGGACTCATTGACGACCGTCTCATAAAATCCGGGCCTGGCGATGCGCAGCCGATACGGCGCTGATCCACGCAAAAGATACCGCGTATGCCCGGAGTAGTCGGTGGCAACACGCAGCACAGGCTGCCCGGTCTCCTCCACCGTCACCTGCGCGCCTTCCACCGCCACGCCCGTCTCATCCACAACCGCGATGAGGACGGGCTCCTGCGCGGGCGGAGCCTGCCCGGCGGCCGCAACGGCAAAGCCAGGCAGCCATGCGGCCGCAAGAAGAACAGTGGTAATGCCCAGTCGCCTGAGAGCCAGCATCCATGGACCGCTGCCAGTGTTCATGATCTGCACCGGAAAAGCATGACACGGTTTTCGCTCGCGACTCAAATAACGCTAGTCCGCGAGATGAACGATCATTTTGCCGATGTTGCTGGCGCCGGAGTGCAGCAGGTCCAGCAGCGCCGCGGGTGCGGCATCAATGCCATGCACCACGGTTTCACGATGGATGAGCTTGCCGGACCTGAGCGCAGGCACCGCCTCTGCCAGAAACGCAGGCAGGTCCTTCAGAAAATCAGAGACGATAAAGCCCTCCAGGCGCAGACGCTTGCCGATCGCCAGCATCAGGTTGCGCGGGCCCGGCACGGGCGTGTTGTAGCCGGAGATGCCGCCGCACAGCGCCACGCGGCCGTGCGTGCGCAGCGCGTAGAGCGCGGCCTCCAGTTGAGGCCCGCCGGTGTTGTCAAAATACACATCGATGCCGTTGGGAGCGCCGGTCTTCAGCTGGTCCAGCGGATTGCCTTCCCGATAGTTGAACGCATACTCCACCTTGAGCACGTCGCGCAGGTAGGCCACCTTCTCCTCTGAGCTGGCGCTGGCCAGCACACGGCAGCCATGCAGCCGGGCCAACTGGCACACGGCGCTGCCCACGGCTCCCGCGCCGCCAGAGACAAAAACCGTTTCGTCGCGCTTCAGGTTCGCAATGCGAAAAAGCCCAGCCCACGCGGTGAGCCCCGTAATGCCGAGTATGCCCAGGTAGGCGGAAGGCGGAGCCACGCCGACGTCCACAATCTGCAGATTGGCCGCGGGAGCAACGAAGGCCTCACGCCAGCCCAGAAAGCTTTGCACATAAGTGCCCACGGGCAGGCGCTTGTCCTGCGAGGCGACAACGCGACCCACCGCACCGCCCTCCAGCGGATGACCGATCTGAAACGGCGGCACGTAGGACTTGCTGTCATTCATCCGCCCGCGCATGTAAGGGTCCACAGACATGCAGACGTTGCGGACAAGAACTTCTCCTGGCCTGGGATCCGGAACCTCAACGGTGGCAAAAGCAAAGTTGTCGAGGGTTGGTTCTCCCTTGGGACGGCTGGCCAAACGCACTTCGCGGCTATGAGTCGGCATAAGAATCCGCTCAAGCATAGCGCGGGTTGAGCCCAGACCGCAAAAAGGCACCTGCGCCGGCTGCCCCGCATCCGGTCCACGGCGCAAGTTTGGCGCGATGAGCGCAACGTTTTAGCATGAAGGATAGGCCCTTTCGCCGGATGCACCGGCCATGCGGCCCTGCGCGCGGCAGCCAGGTGCCCCGCGGGCGGAAGTGGACGAGGACTG
The DNA here is from genome assembly GCA_021778875.1 of Acidobacteriota bacterium. The sequence goes on from JAJYBT010000574.1 coordinate 2,596, forward strand.
GCCCGGACGCGCCAGCAGACAGGAAGAACGGACGATGGCAAACAACGGAAAACCCGCGGTGGTGCTGCTGAGCGGCGGACTCGACTCCGCCACGGTGCTGGCCATTGCCCGCAGCCAGGGCTTTGCGGTGAGCGCCCTATCGTTCTCCTACGGGCAGCGGCACAGCCTGGAGCTGGAGGCCGCGCGCCGGGTGGCGCAGTCCATCGGAGTGGTAAACCATCGCGTGGCCAGCATTGATCTGCGCGTCTTTGGCGGCTCGGCGCTCACAGACGATATTGCTGTGCCCAAGGGACGCGCCATGGAAGAGATGGCGCACGGCATCCCGATTACCTACGTTCCGGCGCGCAACACGATCTTCCTGTCGTTTGCGCTGGCGTGGGCTGAGGTGCTGCAGTCGAGCGATATTTTTATCGGCGTGAATGCGCTGGATTACAGCGGTTATCCCGACTGCCGGCCAGAGTTTATTCATGCCTTCGAGGCAATGGCCAACCTGGCCACCAAGGCAGGCGTGGAGGGCCGCCAGCGGCTGAAGATTCATACACCCCTGATTGACCTGACCAAGGCGCAGATTATTCGCCGGGGCCTGGAGCTGGGTGTGGACTACAGCCTGACCAGCAGTTGCTACGACCCGGCCCCGGACGGCGCTGCGTGCGGCGAGTGCGACAGTTGCCTGCTGCGCCGGAAGGGCTTCCGGGAGAACGACATCCAGGACCCGCTGCCCTATCGCAGGACCGGCGGCAGGAAGCAGCCATGAGCTACACCGTCAAGGAGATCTTCTACACGCTGCAGGGCGAGGGCGCCCAGGCAGGCCGCGCCGCCGTGTTCTGCCGGTTTTCCGGCTGCAACCTGTGGTCC
>JAJYBT010000575.1 GCA_021778875.1 Acidobacteriota bacterium
TGATTACAAATCAGATGCTCTACCAGCTGAGCTACGCCAGCCCATTCCACCCCGGAAACCACCCCGGAGCCCCGAAGAAAGCGCGGGCACACTCCCGCTCCGCGCATACAACGGCACAGAACCAAAGGTTAGCACACCGGAGCGTAGGGAGCAAACCGCCAGAAGACCGTGTCGAAGGTCACCTTTCCCCTGCAATTTGCCTTGACAGAAGGCTGCTTGCGGGGGAACCTTCTAGGCAAGTCAAAACCCCCTCAAGGATGCCCTATGAAAGCCCAACGATTTCTCCCTGCAAGCGTGGTGGGACTGGCGCTGCTCGCTACGGTTCTGGCCGTTCCTGCCGATGCTCAAGCGGCGTCGGCGCGCAAACCCCGCATCGCCATCATGGATTTTGATTACGCCACAGTGCAGACCTGGTCTTCGGCCATCTTTGGCTCCAATGTGGATGTCGGAAAAGGCATCGCGGATTTGCTGGTGAGCGATCTTGTAAAAGATGGAACCTACTCGCTGATCGAGCGCAAGGCCCTGGACAAGATCATGGCCGAGCAGAACTTCTCGAACTCCAACCGCGCCGACCCCACCAGCGCCGCGCGCCTGGGCAAACTGCTGGGCGTGGACGCCATTGTTGTGGGCAGCATTACGGAGTTTGGCAACGAGACCAAGAAGACGAACCTCGGCGGCATGGGAGGCAACTGGCACGGCATCGGCCTGGGCTCGCTGGGCCACTCGAACTCCAAGGCCAACGTCGGCATTTCGGCCCGGCTCGTCAACGTGAACACCGGCGAGATTCTGGCCGTGGCGGATGGCATCGGCCAGTCCAAGCGCTCGAGCACCTCAATGCTCGGCGGGGGCGGCAACTGGGGCGGCTTTGGCGGCGGAAACGCGGACTTCGGGTCCAGCGACTTTCAGCAGACCATCATCGGTGAAGCCACCAAGGCCGCGGTCGATCAACTCACCACGAACCTAGTGGGCGACTCGTCCAAGGTGACCATCCAGACAGTAACCGTGGAGGGCGAGGTGGCGGCCGTGGTGAGCGGTCAGATCATTCTCAACGTGGGCAAAAATGCCGGAGTCAGGGTCGGCGACCAGTTCAACGTCATGCGCGTAACGCAAGAGATCAAGGACCCGGCAACCGGCAAGTTACTGCGCCGCCTCACAAGCACAATCGGCGTCTTGAGGGTGACCGACGTGGATGACGTCTCCGCCGTTTGCGTCGATGTTTCCGGTTCCGGCTTCAAGACCGGCGACATGGTCAAGACAGCAGCCCAGTAACACGCTTAACTGCCCCAGAAAGCCCGCCGCCTTGCTTTGCGCGGCGGGCTTTTTGCTGTCTGCGAACGACCGCGCCAGGGCCTGCTCGCGCTACCCGTGCGATGGCGATACGAGCAGAAATCCGCCCAGACGAAGCAGATTCGAAATCGGTCATTCACGCGGATGCTGAGCCCGCCTTCGCGGTCTTCTCGCAGTGTTTCAAGCCGGTTTTCCGGGTTAAAGCGAGGCTATTGAGAGCCAGCGCGGCGTCGCGAAACACGGCACTCGTGCCGAGTGATAACGCATCGTGTCCTGCATGCAATGCAGACTAATGGAAGTACCGCCTTTGCACTCCAGTGTCACCATGGGTGCATGCGGCAAGTTAGCCGATTCAGGTAACTTGAACTTGACCAACCCGGAGTTTCAGTAGAGGATTCGGTAACGCACCTTTCACGGCTCAAAACGCCTTGGAAAAGAGGGAAAAAACAAATGCTTCGCCATGCAGTCCAAACTGCCTTGATTCTAGGATTGTCCAGTGCGCTCATTGCTCAACAAACTCCTACCGCTGCAAACTCCTCACCCGCACCTCAAACTCCGGCGCACGAAAACATATCACAACTGCCGTCACCGCACACTCTGCTCGATGGAACACCAGTGAAACTGCGCCTCAGCCAGACGATCTCGTCTGCCGATGCGAAAGTCGGCCAGGAAATCCCATTTGAAGTTGTGGAGGAAGTCAAAGTCGACGATGTCGTAGTGCTTCCCAAGGGCGCCACAGCCATCGGCACAATAACCGAAGCGGAACATAAGAAGAGCATGGGGCGCGCAGGCAAGCTGAATGTCAACATTAGTTATGCACGCCTCGCAGACCAGGAAAAGGTCGCCCTTCGCGCGGCGAAGGACGCCAAAGGCGGCGGTCATGTGGGTGCAATGACTGGGGCCATTGTGGCGACCTCAATCGTCTTCTTTCCCGCGGCGCCGCTGTTTCTCTTCATACACGGCAAGGACATCACGATTCCGCAAGGCACTGAGATCACGGCATTCGTAGAAGGCGATATGCACCTGGACATGGCGCGCTTCGGAGTCACTGCGCCCTCGTCGGCACCTGGAGTTCCAGCCGCTGCGCCGGCAGTACAGACCAGCCTGATCATCGAATCCACCCCGCCGGGAGCAGACATCGACGTGGACGGTGGCTTTGTCGGCAACACGCCTTCCACCGTCGCAGTTGCACCCGGCAGTCATGAAATCGTCGTCAAGAAAAAGGGCTTTGCCGACTGGAGCCGCAAGCTGAACGTCACCGGTGGCAGCGTCCACCTGAACGCGGACCTTGAGCAACAACCCGCTCAATCTCAATAACACCGGAGCCTGTGGCCTGATCGCCGGGCGAGCCGGAAATGTTAGGGTTATTCCTGACGGTCAGATTGACCGGAGGGAATGCACCGACGCACGCGCAGAACGCTCTTTATTGTTGCCGGGGTCCTGTTGTTGGTGGCCATGGCGGTGTTTCTGCGCTCCAAGGCGCCGCCTGAGGCTGCGCGCCTGCTGCCGGAGTCCGACGGCATCCTCTACATCAACTTCAAGCCCATCCGCGCCTTCATCCACAAGAAGCTGGAGCCGCCGCAGCGCGTGCCGGAGTACCAGCAGTTCGTTGACGCCACCGGCATTGACTGGGAGCGCGACCTGGACCAGGTGGCCATTGCCCTGCACCGCATGCCGGACCCCAACGGCCCCAACGGCCCCGTGGCCTATTCGCTGGTGCTCGTCGGCAAACTCACCGGCAGCCGCCTCAACGCCTGGCTCGATGCCCACGCCGCCTCGCGCGAAACCTACGCAGGCAAGACCGTTTACAGCATCCCGTCCGAGGGGCGCACGGTGCGCGTAGCGCAGATCGGCTATGACATGGTGGCCGTCTCCAACACGCCTACCGCGGAACAGATCCACTCCATCATCGACCGCCATCGCACCGCGGCGCTGCCCTTTGCCGGCTCCACCGTGCTTTCGCGCCACTACCACGAGGTGCCTCTGCTGGCGCTGGCGTGGGGAGTCGGCCAGATTGGCCTGCCCTTCTCTGAGAGCGGAGCGATCAGCATCTTTGGCCTGTCGCTGCCATTGGAGGACGGAGCAACCATCATCGCCAGCGTTACGCCCACCCTGCCCCTGGCCGGTTCGCTACGGCTCCGGATCGAGGAGATTGCGC
>JAJYBT010000576.1 GCA_021778875.1 Acidobacteriota bacterium
CTGCCCAGGCCTTTTTTTCAGCCAACGCCACCGGCAATACCAGAAAAGGGACCGCGGGCAGGAGGTATCTTGGCCCCCAGGATGCCCCAAGGTCATTTGTCCCGATACCCGAAAGAAACAGAAGGAAAACCACAGGTATCAGTACGCTGAAAAAAGCCGGACGGCGTTTTTTCCTGAGATATGCCGGTATCAGCAGTACAGGAACGATGAGCGCCGGATTATACGGGAAAAGACCGTAATCGAGGCCAAACAGGTATTTCCAGCATTCCTTCAGGCTTGGAACACCCAGGCCGAAGATCCCCGTCTTGTGTACGAATCCCAGGTATTTCAGGTGCCGCACCGTTATTGTAAAAGGGTCTTTAAATACCGCGTAATTGTATGCGGCAAATATCACCGGCGAGATTGACGAGATGCTGCGGAGGCACGACGAGGTGGTGCGCCACGGCGGCACTTGCGTAATGGTAAGCATGAATTCGATTGGCCTGCCCGCGATGAAGGTGCTGCGTGCGCATTCGCACCTGGTGATTCATGGGCACCGCAACGGCTGGGGCATGCTGGGGCGGTCGCCTGCGATTGGGATGTCGTTCGTGGCATTCCAGAAGTTGTGGCGTGTGGCGGGAATCGATCATACGCACGTGAATGGGTTGCGGAATAAGTTCTGCGAATCGGACGAGTCAGTGATTGCGTCGGCTCGGGCTTGCCTGACGCCGATGTTTTCGCCTCCGGCTGCCGGTTGCGAGGTGATGCCGGTGTTTTCGTCGGGCCAGTCTGCGCGGCAGGCTCCGGATACGTATCGCGCGCTGAACTCGGTGGACCTGATCTATGCGTGCGGCGGAGGGATTCTGGCGCATCCGATGGGGGTTGCGGCCGGTGTGCGGAGCTTGCAGCAGGCGTGGGAGGCCTCGGTGGAAGGGATTCCGTTGAGCGACTATGCGGAGACTCATCGCGAACTCGCGGGCGCGCTTGAGATGTTCGGGAGCTAACGATGTCACTGCTGTATTCGTTCTATGGCGATGACTTCACCGGTTCCACGGATGTGCTGGAACAGCTTGGTTCCAATGGCGTGGCGGCGGTGTTATTTCTTGCCGTGCCAACGGAGGAGCAGCTGCAGAGGTTCTCGCATGTGCGAGCGATTGGGATTGCCGGGGAGGCGCGGTCGCGTTCGCCGGAGTGGATGGACGACAACCTTCCTCGGATTTTTGAGCGCCTGAGAGAGTTCGGGGCTCCGGTGGTGCATTACAAGGTGTGCTCTACCTTCGATAGCTCAGCTGAACGCGGGAGCGTCGGACGGGCGATTGAGATTGGCCGCAGTGTATTTGGGGCAGAGCCTGTGCCGGTGGTGGTTGGTGCGCCCCATCTGAAGCGGTATGTTGCTTTCGCGAACTTGTTTGCGAAGGATTCGGATGGGAGCGTGCGCAGGATTGACCGGCACTCGATGAGCCGGCATCCGACGACTCCCATGCATGAGGCTGATCTGCGGTTGCATCTCGCGGAGCAGACTGGGATCAAGATCGGGCTGGTGGATTTGCCGGCGGTCGAGTCGGGAGAGTTGGCTGAAGCTGTTGAAGAGGCGTCGAGCGCGGGTGCTGGAGCTATCGTTTTTGATTCGACTTGCAATCGCCACCAGGAGACGCTTGGAGAGTACTTCTGGGGTTTACGTCCGCGCGAGCCGCGGTTTTATGTGGGAAGTTCGGGGCTGACGCAGGCGCTGACGATGGCTTGGACGCGGGCCGGTGAGCTTGCTGGAGAGGAGCCTGCATTGCCGGTGAGGGACGCTGGGCCTCTGCTTGTCGTCAGTGGTTCGTGCTCGGCGGTTACAGAGCGACAACTTCGCTATGCACTTGCGCACGGGTACCGAGGCGTCGCGTTGAACCCTGCCGAGTTGCTTGATCCGGAGGGCTCGACGCTGAAGCGCGTGATTGCCGACGCTGTCCTTTCGCTTGCCTCGGGTCAGGATACGGTGCTGTACACGGCGATGGGAACGCCGGTGCAGGGAATCGATGCGGAGAAGCTGGGAGCGGCGCTTGGAGAGATAACGCGCGAGATTCTTGAACGAGCGAGCACGTCTGGTGCACCGATCCGGCGAGTGCTGCTGTGCGGGGGCGATACTTCTTCGCATGCTGTGCAGCGGCTGGATGCGTACGCGTTGACGTGGCTGGCGAACCTTCAGCCTGGCGGCCCGCTGTGCCGTTTGCATGCAGACTCGGAATTGGACGGGCTTGAGGTTGTGCTGAAGGGCGGGCAGGTGGGGACGGAAGACTTCTTTGACGTTGTGCGCGGGATGTAGATCAGTGGAGCGTGTAGGGGGCCAGGCCCTTGGTGCAGTCGACACGGGAGAAGAGGACAGCGGCTAGCAGCACCATGACGGCGACTCCGCGAAGCGGGATGTTGTAGTTGCCAGTTGCGGCGACGACGTAGCCAAAGATGACGGTGCAGAGCCAGCCGCCGAGGTTGCCTGCGGTATTCATCACTCCGGTGGCCGTGCCTCCGAGCTGGCCGCCCAGGCTCATGCACATGGCCCAGGCGGAGGGCAGCATCAGGTCCATCACTCCGAATCCGATGGTAGCCAATGCGATGATGGCGACGTGATTGCGGACTTCGCTCATGGCGAGCAACAGGACCGCGGTGACGGCAAGGCAGATGGACGTGACCCAGCGATATGTGACCCGCCTGCCATGGCGCTGGACGAGGCGCTCGCTGACCACTCCGCCAACGAGGTTGCCAAGCAGCCCCATGACGAAGGGGAATGAGGCGAAGACGCCCATCTGCGAAAGCGAGAGGCCTGCACTGTGCATGAGCCAGGTGGTGAACCAGCCAAAGTAGAACCAGCTTCCCCATGCATAGAAGAAGTAGGCAGCGACGAGGAGCCACAGGTGGGGCAGCTCGAAAAGCGGGCGCCATTCGAGGTGCTGCGGCGATTCACCAATGATCAGGTGGCCTGCGCGAATCTCTTCCAATTCGGCATGGCTGATGCCAGGCATGAGGGCTGGGTCGTCGCGAAACCAGAGCCACCATGCGATGGACCAGATGAGGCCGAGGACACTGAGCAACCAGAAGATGGAGGGCCATCCCCAGCGCCGTTCGATGGGAACCAGGAGCAGCGGAGCCAAGGCGCCTCCGAGGCGGCTGGCTCCCCAGACGAAGCCCTGAGCTTCTGCGTGCTCGGTTTTTGGGAACCAGCGGGCGATCACGCCGGCCGCATTGGGGTAGGCCCCAGCGGCTCCGGCTCCGAAGAGGAAGCGCGCGGTCGCTATCTGGAAGAGGTTGCGGCACCAGCCGGTTGCAGCGGTGAATGCAGACCACCAGGCGGTGATCCGGGTTAGCTCGCGTCGCTGGCCGTTCTTGTCGCCGAGAGCGCCGGAGGGAATCTCAAAGAGCGCATTGGCGAGTACGTAGGAGCTTAGTACCCATCCCCACTGCTCGGGATTGAGGTGCAGATCGT
>JAJYBT010000577.1 GCA_021778875.1 Acidobacteriota bacterium
TGGGAAATCTGCCCCGTCTCGTCCAGGTGCATGCCCAGATGCGCCACGGTTTCAACCTTGTTGAAGGCCGCCGCAAATCCCAGATCTGCAGGAGCCGTATACATGGGATTGGCGTTGAGAATGATCAGCCAGTCCACCTTGCCGGCATTCATGTCGGCCACCAGCGCCTTCATGTCCGCAATCTGGTCGCTCGGCAGAGGATTCAGCGGCTCAGCAGAGACGGTTACCGTCTTGCCCACATTGCCCAGCGTACTGTTGATTGCCAAAGCCAGCGCCGCAACCGACGCATCCTGATAGAGCCCCGGAATCACCGCGCTCCTGCCTGCATTCGCCTTCAGATCCGCGGCCAGCGCGGCAAGATACTTCTGCTGCTCGCCGGTCCACGCATACGCCGGAGCATCCACGCCCGCCACACCCACGGCCTTCGCCAGCTCAGCCGCAAATGCCGGAACCTCGCTCGCGCGCAGCCCCAGCCGGTGCTCGGCCTTCATGCCGGTCGTCGTTGGCGTGCTCTCCACCGCATACAGCCGGTTCAGCCCGTTCTCCGGCGACTTGCGCCGCTCCGCGTACTCGCGCACCAGCTTGTGAAAGCCCGGATACGCCGCGCCCGACAGAAAATCCGCGTCCAGCGAGACAATCACATCGGCGTCGCTCAGCGCGTATTGAACATTCTCGCCCGTCGCCACCGCCGTTCCAGCCACCGCCGGGTCATACTGCGCCAGCTTCGCCTTCGGCCATGCCGCCTGCACTGCCTTCCACTGCCGCGCCAGCGTGGGCGAGCCAATCGTCGCGCTCAGAAAATAGATCCCCGTGCCATCCTTGGTCGAGGCCACCTTCTGTTGCAAAGCCTGCGCAAACTCCGCCCACTCGCGATTCTCGCCGCGATACATCACATGCTGCGAGCGGTCCGGATCGTACATATCCAGAAGCGTGCCCTGGGAATACGGATCGGACGATCCATGGTTGTACGCGTGCTCCGGGTTGCCATCCACCTTGATCGGGCGAAACTCGTCGCTCTTCACCAGCAGCGGAACCGCGCCTGTAACAAATGGATGCGCTGTGGCAAAGTAGTTCGGCTTGCCTAGCACAAGATCTTCCGGCTGCTTCACATAGGCATAGATTGGCTCGTCGGGCTGCTTGGTGCAGCCAGCCAACCCCGCCAGCGCCATCGAAGCGCCCATCAGCTTCATGAAGCCGCGCCGCGAAACCGGGTCAACCCACTCCTGCGCCGAGCCGGGAAACTCCCGCTCAACCGCAGCCTGAAACTCCGGCGTGTTGGCCAGCTCGTCCACTGACCGCCAGTAGCGCTTGCCCGTCACGCCCTTCAGCTCTTCGCGCACCTGAGCCAGGCTCATCGGCGCGCCCTGCCCGGCGTTGGCAACCTTGTCTGTTCCCTTGTCCACGCTGTTCCCCGTTTTATTCGTGGTTCCTTGAATCTTGTCCCGGCTCATCGATGGCAGACCTCGCAACTGGACAACTCTCGCGGGGTGCGAATCTTGTAGTGCGTCACCAGAAACTTCCCCAGATCATCCTGACTGGTGAACTTTTGATAAACCGGCATCACCGGAATCCTGGCCGCGGCCACGTCAGAAACCAGGCCATTCGCGCCTCCCGCCGGCAGCTCCAGCGACGCCATCTGGGGCCCCGCGCTGCCCGGATCCTTCGTCACGCAATTCACACTCTGCGCCGTCGGAACGCCGCTCTTTTCATCCCCCACCGAACACCACACCGGACGATCCTCCGCCGGCTTGCTCCACGCCATGTTGTAGATCTCGCTGGTCGGCCGCAGGTTCTTCGCAGGGTTGCGATGGCAGTTCAGACACCACTCCATCTGCAGCGTGTTCTGCGCATACATCAGCGGCATCTGGTCCACACGGCCATGGCACGTCGCGCAGCCCAGACCCTTGTTCACATGGATCTCATGGCTGAAGTACGCGTAGTCAGGCAGGTCGTGAACCTTCGTCCAGGTGATGGATTCGCCCGTAGCCCAGCTCTGGCGCACAGGCTGAAGCAACTGCGCGTTCGTCCAGATCTGCGCGTGACAATTCATGCACGTCTTGGTCGGGGGAATCCCGGCGTAGCTCGACTTCTCCACCGTCACGTGGCAGTACTGGCACTGCAGCCCCAGCCCCTGCACATGATGCTTGTGGCTGAAAGGCACCGGCTGATCCGGACGCTGGCCCTGCCGCGTCACCCAGGGCGAGCGCTGCAACTGGTTCAACGTCACTCCAAGTGCGATCACAATCAGCCCCGTCAAAACCAGGCTCGCCCGAGCCAAAGCATTGGAGCTGCGATCAAATATCTGCGCCATGAATGCTATCCTGCTTCGATTTCAATTCTTCAGTTGCGTACTGTATGGAGCGCGCTGTGCTGGCGGTCACATACGTTGCGGTTATTTTCTGTTTTAATGCGGAGGAGGGGAATGCATCGGACGACCCCGAAAGTTAAATATAGCAGCCCAATGCGCCTTCGCAAGCTTTCCAGCCTCTCAAATTTGAAAAAATGTTCGCGTTGCAAAACTTTTGTATAGGTTTGAAAACACTATACGTTGTGATGAAATTGATTGCGGGGAATACACCACCATCCCTCTGGCGTACCGCATACCAGCGAGTGCGATGTCCCAAACAAATTATCACGTCGCATTAACGACACGCCACTCGTCTCGCATTATGGCAATCGCAGGCAAGGCCCGCCAGCGAGCGCGCATGCAAACACGCCCCGGGAACACCCGCAAAGCAGTTTGCACAAGCAAACAACATCAATCCATCCCCGCGTGAGACCATGGCTTCTGGCAACGCTCTCGTTCACTCATCCTGTGCGCCGCGGAGATCGCAATCGACCTCACTACCCTCGCTGTTCTCCTCATCGTGTTTTTCGCCACGGTCATCCGGTCGGCACTCGGTTTCGGCGAGGCGCTCGTCGCTGTTCCGCTGCTCGCGTTCTTCATTCCGCTGCGCGTGGCCACTCCGCTCGCCGTGCTCATCTCCATCACCATCGCCGCCATCATCGTCGCGCAGGACTGGAAGAAAGTGCACTTCTACAGCACTGGATGGCTTGTGCTCCCTACACTCCTGGGAATCCCCCTCGGCCTGCTGCTGCTCACCAGCAGCCATCAAAGAACCGTGAAAGGCGCGCTGGCCGCGCTTATCATCGCGTTCTCCGCCTACTCGCTCTCCGGCCGCACGCCGCTGGAGTTGCGCCGCGACCACCGCGCATGGCTGCTCTTCTTCGGCTTCACCGCCGGCGTTCTCGGCGGAGCCTACGGCATGAACGGCCCGCCGCTCGTCATCTACGGCTCCATGCGCCGATGGTCAGCGCAGCACTTCCGCGCCACCTTGCAGGCCTACTTCCTGCCGGCAAGCCTCATCGGCATGACCGGCTACTGGCTCAGCGGCCTCTGGGTCCACGCCGTCACGCGCTACTATCTGCT
>JAJYBT010000578.1 GCA_021778875.1 Acidobacteriota bacterium
GCAGCCTTCTCCGGAGAAGGGTCAAGGCATGGACTTGTCCAAAGATTGACGAAAGGGACGCGATGTTGGGGAGAGGAGGCAAAGAAGGAGGTTTGGAGAGAACGAGGCCGCGTCATGAACGCCGAAGGGCACACGATGGCCCCCTCGCCGGGGAGCTGCGACGGGGCCCAAAGACGAGCAGGGGGTTTAGCGCAGGGCGGGACTCACAGGAATCTGACTCCTTCGGCCCCTCAAGGAAGGAGAGGGGGAGGCCGAAGGGTCGGTCCCCGGAGAAATGGCCAGATTTCCGCTCTCCCACAGGGTGCGCAGGCAATCGGTATGGAAGGCGTGTCCTCCTCGGCGAACGACAAACCGTCCCAGGATCGGACGATCCAAAAGGCGCATATCCCCGAGAAAGTCGAGAATCTTGTGCCGGACGAACTCCTCGGGGAAACGGAGCTGGCCGTTTTGCACCCCGTCCTTGGTGAGGACAATGCAGCATGCGGGAGTTGCGCCGCGAATCAGCCCCATATCGCGGAGCTTGGCCTCATCCTCGCGGAACCCGAAGGTGCGGGCGGGAGCGATTAGCTTGGCGTAGTCGCCCGTTTCGAGGTCGCCACGGAAGGCAGCGGATCCGATGGGCTGGGGGAAGTCGATGGTGTAGTCGATGCCGTAACCGCAGCCCGGATAGACGCCGATGAACTTGGACCCTTCGCGCACCTCGACCGGCTTGAGGATGCGGATGTACTCGCGGCGGCGGCGCTGCTGCTTCAGGCCGACGGACTCGAAGGCCTCGACATAAGGCAGCGCGGAGCCATCGAGGATGGGCAGCTCCAGGTTGTCCAGCTCGACGATGACATTGTCCACGCCATAGCCGATGAGCGCGCTAAGCAGGTGCTCCGTGGTGGAGATGAGGACCGAGCCGCGCATCAGCGACGTCGCATAGCTGACCTTCGCCACGTTGCGGCCGTTAGCGGGAATCTCGAAGTTGTCGAGGTCGGTGCGACGGAAGACAATGCCGGAGCCCGCGGGTGCAGGCACGAGGCGCATGGAAACCTCGGCTCCGGAGTGGAGCCCAACGCCGCGAAACTCGACTTCGGACCGGATTGTCTGCTCAGGATGAGCGCTGTGGTTCAAGTCTGATGCCGCCCCGGATCTACAACTTTTGAGGGTATAGCGGACGAGTCCGGATTAAGTGTGGCAAATTTGCCACACTCTGCAGCATGGAAGCTCGCCCGTTTGCCCCAGTGCCAAGACAACCAGATGAGCTGCGATACCATGCGAGTGACTGGCAGGAGCAGGATAAGCATGTATTTGGAAGCAGTTACAGAGCAGTGGCCGTGGATGAAAGCACGCATGCGCGAGTTGGTGGAGACCGAGTCTCCCAGCGACGATAAGGCAGCGGTGGACCGGGCCGGGGCGCTGGTGGCGGGCTGGGCTGTGGAGCTGGGAGGACGCGTCAAACGGCACAAACAGAAGGAGTTTGGGGATGTGCTCGAGGTGCGTTTTGGGGCGGGCCGGGGGCGTAAGCCGGTGCTTCTGCTGGGACATCTGGATACCGTCTGGGCGATGGGCACCCTGAAGACGATGCCCTGGCGGGAGGCGGGCGGCAGGATCTACTGGCCGGGCCTGCTGGACATGAAGGCCGGCGTGGTGATGGCGCTTGCGGCCATCCGCGCGGCCGGAACAAAGCGGCCCGTAACACTGCTGCTGAACCCCGATGAGGAGGTCGGCAGCCAGGTCTCGCGAGCAATCACCGAGCGCGTAGCGAAGGAGTCCGAGGCGGTGCTGGTGCTGGAGCCGGCCCAGGGGCTGGCGTGCAAGACGGCCCGCAAGGGCGTCGGCGACTACCGGCTGGAGGTGACGGGCGTCGCCTCGCACTCCGGAGTGGACTTCGAGCGCGGGCACTCGGCGGTACTGGAGCTGGCGCGCCTGCTGGAGAAGGTCGCCGGGTTTACCGACCTGCGCGTGGGCTGCACGGTGAATCCCGGCGTCATCGGCGGCGGCACGCGATCCAATGTAATCGCCGAGAAGGCCTGGGCGGAGGTGGATGTGCGCATCGCCAAGACCAGCGATGCGGTGAAGCTGGACCGGCTATTCCGCGCGCTGAAGTGCGAGGACAAGGCTTGCAAGCTGACGGTGACGGGCGGGCTCAATCGGCCGCCGATGGAGCGCAAGCCCGGGACAGTCGCGCTTTACAAGCAGGCGCGGACGATCGCGAAGGAGATCGGCTTTGAGCTGGCCGAGGCCGCGACCGGCGGCGGCTCCGACGGTAACTTCACCGCCGCACTCGGCATTCCCACGCTGGACGGCCTCGGCGCAGTCGGCGAAGGCGCTCATGCGGCACATGAGTCGATTGTGGTGGAGCATGTTGTGCCGAGGACGACGCTGCTGGCGGGGTTGATTGCCGGAATCTGAGCCGCGCCTGCAATTGACGCGAATGTTCCCACGGGCCTAGCATCGTTGGAACCATTCGTCAGCCAATCGTCGGGAGTACGAGCCATGAGCACAACCGCGGAGATGTCCATGAGACGGGCACGGCTGACTGGCTTGGTCTGCCTGCTGTACCTCGGCTCGATTGAAGTGCTGATGATCGCCGTCGGCCGCAATGATGCAATCTACACCGCGGGCGGGGTCATGGCGAACGTCTTCTACCTTGTGCTTGCTGTGTTGTTTTATGGCATGTTCAAGCCGGTCAATCGGTGGCTTGCGCTGTTGGCGTCGGGGTGCGGAGTTGCAGGCTGCGTAAACAATCTGCTGCAATACGCGTCTCGCGGTGCGTTTCATATCGAGTCGATCGCGTTCCTTGCGATGTTCATTTTGTTGACCGGCGTGCTGATGATCCGGTCGGGATTTCTGCCGCCGATTCTCGGCTGGTTGCAGGTGGTCTCCGGGCTTGGCTGGCTGTCGACCAGGTTGCCGTGGGGGCGCAGGGCTGTCGGGCCTCACATCAGTGACTTCGACTTTCTGGTGCAATTGCTGCTGGGATTGTGGCTGTTATTCCGCGGCATTGATCTGGCCCGCTGGAATGAGCGTTCCAACCCGGTCGCGGCAGGCCTCCCAACCGAGGCATGAGGGTACGAGGCGAGCGCCACAGGCTACAATAGTAGGGTTGCGGAGTGGCGCTGGTTTTCGCGCGCAGTGATCCGCGCAATCCAACGACTTTCAGGGGTTCAAGATTATGGCAATTCCCGCGACACAGATGCGCCCGGGCATGATTATCAAGCACAACGGCCAGCTGCACCTGGTCTTCTCGGTGGAACACCGCACGCCCGGCAACCTGCGCGCGTTTATTCAGGCCAAGCTGAAGAACATCCGCACGGGCGCGATGTTTGTGGAGCGGTTCCGTTCGCCGGACCCCATCGACCGCGTCATCGTGGACGAAGTGAAGATGGAGTACCTGTACAACGACGGCGACGATTATTACTTCATGGACGAGAGCTTCG
>JAJYBT010000579.1 GCA_021778875.1 Acidobacteriota bacterium
CTGCAGGTGTACGCGCGGCCCCGCGTGGCGATCCTGACCACGGGGGACGAACTGGTGCCGGTGGAGGCGCCGCCCGGGCCGGGCCAGATTCGCAACTCGAATGCGCCCATGCTGGCCGCGCTGGTGGCGGCGGCGGGGGGCGATGCCTGGGTGCTGCCCACGGCGGCCGACACGCCGGCATCCCTGGACGCGGCGCTCGCACAGGCGCTGGAGGCCGATCTGCTGTTGATCTCCGGCGGGGTGTCGGCGGGCAAGTTCGATCTGGTGGAGCCGGCCCTGGCGCGGCTGGGCGCCAGCTTTCACTTTACGGGCGTTCGCATACAGCCGGGCAAGCCGCTGGTCTTTGGAGAGTTGCCCGCGGGCGAAGCTACGGGCCGGCGGCGTGCGCTGCCGTTCTTCGGACTGCCCGGCAACCCTGTCTCGTCGGCGGTAACGTTTCTGCTGTTTGCCGCGCGGGTGCTGGGCGCGCTGGCGGGCAACGGGCAGGCGGGTCCGCGATTTGCGCTGGCCCGGCTGAGCCGCGAAACCGACCGCCACGCCAAGCCCGGGCTCACGCGGTTTCTGCCCGCGCTGTGCGACTTCAACCCGTCGGCGGAAGAGCTGCCGAGCGTGGTCACGGTGCCGTGGCAGGGCTCCGGCGATCAGGCGGCGTTTGCCCGCTCCAACTGCTTTGTGGTGGTGCCGGAGGAGGCAGGCCGCCTTGACGCCGATGCCATCGTCCGCATCCTGCTTATCTGAGTCTTTCGAGGGAATCCATGTCTGAATCCGCGCAGCGCAAACTTTCGCATTTCGATGCCTCCGGCGAGGCCAGCATGGTGGACGTGAGCGCCAAGCAGCTTACGCGGCGCACCGCCACGGCTTCGGCCTTCGTTGCCCTTTCCGCGGAGGTGCTGGCGGCGTTGCCGGAGAACCCGAAGGGCAATCCGCTGGAGGTGGCGCGCTTTGCGGGCATTCAGGCAGCCAAGCGAACCTCGGATTTGATCCCCATGTGCCATCCGCTAGCCATTACGCACGCGGATGTGCGGGCGGAGGTGGTGGAGAGCGGCGTACAGATCACCGCCACGGTGGCCACGGTGGGCCCCACCGGAGTGGAGATGGAGGCTCTGACGGCGGCTTCCGTTGCCGCGCTTACGGTCTACGACATGACCAAGGCCCTGGATAAGAGCATTGTGATCCGGGAGATCCGGCTGGAGAGCAAGACGGGCGGCAAGAGCGGCGACTACAGCCGGCGGACGGCGCGGGGCTGATTGGGGCTCTGCGCTTTAGACAATCGATATGTCTGACTTTCGCTTGCGCGCAAAATGTACTAGGATTCTCCTTTCGCACAAAGGAGGCATCATGCCGCGCGCTGTCTTGTTTGCCCCACTGCTTTTTGCCGCATCCGCAGTGGCCGGGGCGCAGTCTGTAACCGTGTACCAAACCACCCCGGACCTGCTGCAGGCGCTCTCGCACCGAGCCGGCCTGCACTTCTCCGGCAAGGCCACCGTGGGCGACGTGCCGGTGATTACGGTGGACGACACGCAGAGCTTCCAGCAGATTGATGGCTTTGGCGCGTCGCTGACGGACTCCGCTGCGTGGCTGTTTGCGAAGAAGCTGACACCGAAGCAGACGGACGCGGCCTTCGAGTCACTCTTCAGCCGCAAGCATGGCATTGCCATCAACTTTCTGCGGCAGCCGGTGGGCTCGTCGGACCTGGCGGTGACCTTCTACTCGTTCGACGACCTGTGCGAGCAGGGCGCGAAGGCCTGCACCACGCCGGAGGGCAAGGCGGATGCGGAGCTGGCGCACTTCTCACTGGCGCACGACGAGGAGTACATCCTGCCGCTGCTGAAGAAGGCGATTGCCATCAATCCCGATATGCACGTGATGCTGACGCCGTGGAGCCCGCCGGGATGGATGAAGAGCTCGGGGTCCATGCTTGGCTCCAACCCGGAGACCAAGAAGGCCTCAAGCCTGAAGCCGGAGTACTACGCGGCCTTTGCCAACTACCTGGTGAAGACCATCGAGGGCTACCAGGCGGCGGGCGTGCCGGTGTGGGCACTGAGCGTGCAGAACGAACCGCTGTATGCGCCGCCCACCTACAGCGGCATGCAGATGGAAGCCGCCGAGCAGGCAAAGTTCTTTGGCGAGGCGCTGGCGCCCGCGCTGGCGGCGGCCAAGCTGAGCCCCAGGGTGATGGCCTATGACCACAACTGGGACCGGCCGGACTATCCCGAGACGGTGCTGAAGGACGCGAAGGCCGGGGCGCTGGCCGCCGGAACCGCGTGGCATCACTATGCGGGCGACCCCGGCGTGATGACGAAGTTTCATGCGCAGTTTCCGCAGAAGGACCAGTGGGTGACGGAGTCGAGCGGCGGAACATGGCAGAAGGGATTGGACGGCAAGGGCAACGTGCTGGGCGAGGAGGCCGCGGAGCTGATTGCCGTAACCCGCAACTGGTCGCGCAGCTACGTGCTGTGGGCGCTGGCAACGGACCAGAATCATGGGCCGTATGTGGGCGGCTGCGATACCTGCCGCGGGCTGGTGACCGTGGACCTGTCGGATGCGGCGCATCCGCGGGTGAAGCCGGAGCTGGACTACTATGTGCTGGGCCACGCCAGCAAGTTTCTGCTGCCGGGGGCGGTGCGCATCGCCTCAGACGAGCCGGCGGGAACGGGCCTGCGGGATGTTGCCTTCCGCAATACGGATGGGACGGTGGTGCTGTACGTGCTGGATACGGCGGACAGCAGCCACGTGTTCCGCATCCGCTACAAAAACAAGAACGTGACCACGACGATCCCTGCGGGATCAGTGGCCACGTTTGTCTGGAAGCCGTAGCCGGGCTTAGTGCGCCATGGGCGGCATGGGCGTGGCAGGCGCCGTGCCGCTCGGGGGCGGGCCGTGATGCTCCGGCGGGGCGGCGTATGGCTCGGGGCTGAGGTGGCCGCGATGGCAGGTGCCGCAGGTGACGGGCGCGCCTGAGTTCTCAATTTTGCCCACGTACTGGGTGTTGATCTCCTCGACCATCTTGTACATCATGCGGGCGGTCTTCTTTTCCTGGCGCGTGTCATCGGCGAACTTGAGCATGGGGCGGCCGTTGGGCCCGATGCGGGTGGGGTCGGCCGTGTGGCAGGTGCCGCAGTGGACGCCGAGATCGCCTGCCCACTTCTCCATGATGTCGTGCACCTGCTCACTGGTCAGGTCCTTGGGGAGCACCTGCAGGTTGGTGGGCGGCGGGAAGGCGTGCGGCGGCGGCGGGCTGCCGGCAGGCGGCTGGGGCACGGCCGGAGCCTGGGCAAGGGTGGTGGCAGCGAATGCGGCGGTCAGCAGCGCGACTGCGACAGCGGAAAGTGCAGGGGAAGATCGTTTCAAAAGGGGTGTTCCTCGCAGGTTGGAGTGGCCTTCGTCCTGTATGACGGATTTCCAGGCGGATAAGAAGCGGGTG
>JAJYBT010000580.1 GCA_021778875.1 Acidobacteriota bacterium
ACAACCTGCGCGAGAGCGGCAAGCTGCTCTTCCCCATCTTTCGCGACGGCACGGGAACCGTGCAGGGCGTGGCCCACGTCAAGAGCGTTTCGCCCGAGGTTTTTGAGGCGCTCAAGGGCCTCACCCAGGAGTCGTCGGTCATCGTCACCGGCAAGGTGCGCGCGGACAAGCGCGCTCCCGGCGGCTATGAGCTGGATGTGGAGAATGTGCAGGTGGTGCAGCGCGTGCCGGAGTCGGACCCCTATCCCATCACGCTGAAGGAGCACGGCGTCGACTTCCTCATGGAGCACCGGCACCTGTGGATCCGCTCGCCGCGCCAGTCCGCCATCCTGCGCATCCGCGCGGAGATCATGCGCGCCGCGCAGGAGTACTTTGACACCAACGGCTTCATCCGCACTGACCCGCCCATCCTTACCCCGGCGGCCTGCGAGGGCACCTCGACGCTCTTCCCGGTGGACTACTTCGGCGACCCGGCGTATCTCACCCAGAGTGGCCAGCTCTACATCGAGTCCACGGCGCTGGCGCTGGGCAAGGTGTACAGCTTCGGGCCCACCTTCCGCGCGGAGAAGTCGAAGACCCGCCGCCACCTGACCGAGTTCTGGATGATCGAGCCGGAGGTTGCCTACTGCGACCTGAACGGCCTGCTGGAGCTGGCCGAGAACTTCCTCTCGCACATCGTGCAGAGCGTGCTTAAGAATCGCGCCGCGGAGTTGCAGACCATTGGCCGCGACGCGGCAAAGCTGGAAAAGATTCTGCCGCCGTTCCCGCGCCTGCGCTACGACGAGGCGGCGGCAATGCTGAACGAGGCCCACCGCAAGGGCGAACTGGAGCAGCCCTTCCAGTACGGCAACGACTTTGGCTCGCCGGACGAGACCTGGCTCAGTTCGCAGTTTGACCGCCCCGTGATGGTGCATCGCTACCCGGCAGACGTGAAGGCGTTCTATATGGAGCCGGACCCGGAGGACGCGCGCTTTGCGCTGTGCGTCGACGTGCTGGCCCCGGAGGGCTACGGCGAGGTAATCGGCGGCTCGCAGCGCGTCTCCAGCTATGAGCTGCTGAAGAGCCGCATCGAGCACCACAAGCTGCCGCTGGAGGCCTTCCAGTGGTATCTCGATCTGCGCCGCTACGGCTCCGTGCCGCATGCCGGCTTTGGCATGGGGATTGAGCGCGTGGTGGCGTGGGTCTGCGGGCTGGAGCACGTGCGTGAGACCATTCCCTTTGCGCGCACCCTGCACCGGATTTATCCGTAACCAGGAATCCCGGCCGGGCCGGCGGCAATCCAACGGTTGCAGCCATTTTTCCCCACAGGAGTTCCCGGATGACACTGAGTCTGACGGAAGTGAATGCGTTGAAGCGGCCGCCGGCGGTGGAGGGCGTTCTGCCGGTGATCCACGAGCGCTGGAGCCCGCGCGCCTTCAGCGACCGCGAGGTAAGCAGCGCCGACCTGCACCGCATCTTTGAGGCAGCCCGCTGGGCTCCCTCCTCGAACAACGAGCAGCCATGGCGCTTTCTGGTGGGCCTGCGCAACACGCAGACGCACAGTAGTATCGCCGCGGCGCTCGCGGGCTACAACCACGACTGGGCGCCGAAGGCCCCGGTGCTGATTCTGGGCATGACGCGCAGCCGCACGGTGCGCCGCGATGCTCCCAACGCCTACGCGCTCTATGACCTGGGCGCGGCCATGGCCATGCTGGTGCTGCAGGCGCAGGCCCTGGGGCTGGCGACGCACCAGATGGGCGGCTTTGACCACGCGGCCATACGCCAGTCGCTGGGGATTCCCGAGCTCTGGGTCTTCGGCTCCGTCACGGCGCTCGGCTACCAGGCCGAACCGGCGGCCTTGGCCAGCGAGGAGATGATTGCCCGCGAGGTGGCTCCCCGCACCCGCAAGCCGCTCAGTGAGCTGGCCTTCACTGCTTGGGAGGAGCCCGCAACCCTCGGCGGGTAACCGGAAAGCGAGTAACAAGCTGAATCCCCCGGCCCGTGCGGCGCGGCGGTTTCCACCGGCGTTCACGGTAGAGTGAAGGCTGGGGGCACGCATGGTCACACAGGCACGGCCGGCAAGAGCGCTTCGCAGGCAGGCTCCGGTACGGCGGCCGCGCCACCGGTACACGCCCTCCCGGCGCAGCCGGATACGCTGGCGCGGGCGCCTGGTGATTGCCGCGGCGGTGGTGTCGCTGGCGTTGATCGGCTGGGCCGTGCTCGCCCGCCAGTTCGCCCCGGTCTCCAACACAGGCCGCACGCGCTTTGACGCCATCATCGTGCTCGGTTATCCCGCCGATGCCGACGGCAATCCCACGCCGGAGCTGCTCGCCCGCGTCACGGAGGGCGTGCGCGAATACGAGCGCGAAGTGGCCCCGCGGCTCATCTTTACCGGCGGCGCGGGCCGCAACGGGTTCGTGCAGGCGCAGGTGATGGCGCGCACGGCCGAGGCGCAGGGCATTCCCGCATCGGCCATCCTGGAAGAGCCGCAGGCCAGCGACACCATCCACAACGCCTGCTACTCGGTGCGCATTCTGCGGGCGCACGGCTGGAGCTCGGCCGAGGTCGTCTCCAGCGCCAGCCATCTGCCCCGGGCCGGGCTCATCTTTGACCGGTTTCCGCTGCAGTGGCGCACGCATGCGGCGCCTCCGCAGCAGCCCCGGTCGGCGGCCTACACCGCCGCCGTGGCCGCGCTGGAGACGCTGAAGACCCTGCGCTACCTGGCCTACGCCCAGTGGGGCGAGCGCTGCCAGCCGTAAAAGGTCGCGCGCGCGCGTTGTCCGGCCATGGCGTGGTCCTGTAAGCTGAGTGGTGATGCGTCTTCCAGTAAGCTTTTCTGCCGCTTTTGCCGCCGTAGCGGCTCTGGCCCTGATGGGTGCGCCGCGCGCGCATGCCCAGAACCAGAGCACCACCGCCTCCCGTACCTCGGGCACGGGCACGTACATTGCCATCGATCCGCTGGCCGGTGTGCACTATGACAACCGTTACGACCTCTCGGTTGGCATGGCGTATGCCCACATCAAGGCCGGTCCCACCCTGCTGCAGGGCGCCAACCTCGGCGGCGTGGACGTGGACGGCTCCTACTGGCTCAGCAAGCACTGGGGCGCGGAAGGCACGTTCCGCGGCTACCTGGGCACCAGCGGCGCCGCTCCCAACCCCTACAACATCAGCGGACCGTTCATCAGCGAGTACTTTTTCGCGGCCGGTCCGGAGTGGCTGGGCCCGCACAACAAGCACGGCGCGCTGATCGCGCATGCCATGGTGGGCGGCGTGAAGGGCATCTTTCAGCACGACCTGCGCGGTCAGTCGCCTTCCGTCGTGGGCTTCTACAACGACCAGCTGGCCCCGGCGGCGATTATCGGCGGACACATTGATCTGAATCGCTCCGCGCGCTGGGTCTTCCGCATCACGCCGGATGCGCTGGTTACGCGCTACGGCATCAAC
>JAJYBT010000581.1 GCA_021778875.1 Acidobacteriota bacterium
CTCCAACAGCGGCAATATCTTTGTCGATGATCAGACGCTGCATGAGGTCTACGTGGCCCCGTTCGATGCGGCCGTCAAGGCAGACGTGTCGTCCATCATGTGCTCCTACAACCGCGTCAATGGAACCTTTGCCTGCGGCAACCCGGACACGCTGACCAAGATCCTGCGCGACCAGATCGGCTTCAAGGGATTCGTTACATCCGACTGGGGCGCAGTCCACGCTGTCACCTTCATCAACGCGGGCCTGGACATGGAAATGCCCGGCGAGGCAAAGCCCGGCGCAGCGTTCTCGATTCCCTCTTTCTTTGACTCACTGCCTGCGCCTCCACCGCCTCCGGCGCGTCGCGGCGGAATGGGCGCGATGATGGCTATGTTCGGCGGGCACATTCCCGAGGAACCGGCTCCCGCACCTCGCGGCATGGGCGACTTCGGCGTGAAACTCGATCAGAAGAAGATGCCCGAAGCCCTCAAGGACGGCACCGTCAACGAAGCCGCAGTGACACGCGCAGCAGGACGCGTGCTCTATGAAATCGTCCACTTCGGCTACATGGACGGCATGCAGAAGCACGATGTCACCAAGCAAGACTTCGACGCCAACGCCAAAATCATTGAGAAAACCGGCGAAGACGCTGCCGTGCTGCTGAAGAACGAAGGCCATGTGCTGCCGCTGAAGGCCGCCGAGCTCGACTCCGTCGCGCTTATCGGCCCCACTGCGGGTCAGGTGGACTCGATCGGCATCAATGGCGAGCGCTCTGTTGGTCTGCCCTGGCGGCAGATCGGCCCGCTGGCCGCCATGAAGAAAGTCTCCGGCGATCCGAACATCCAATTTGCCGTGGACGACGACATGACCGGCACAACCGTACCCGCAAGCGCGCTGAGCCACGACGGCAAGCCTGGTCTTGAGCGCACCGGCTCCGGCGAGCCCCAGACGGACGCCCAGCTCAATTTCACCGTCAAGGGCGGCAACGCCCTCGCTCCCAACTCTGTCGTCACGTGGAAGGGCACGCTGACCGTGCCGCATGACGGAAACTACTGGCTCTACCTTCAGGCGCTCGGCACCAATGCGAGCATTCAAATCGACGGCAAACCTCTCGCCAGCACCGGCGCCTTCCAGGGCGGCGTGCACGGCGACATTCTGCAGGCCAACCAGGACAACGCAATCCCCACCACCGACGGCCTTGACAACGTGCGCCGCGCGGTTGATTTGACCGCCGGGCCGCACCCCATCGAAATCAAGACCAGCCCTGACACATCCAGCGCACCAGTTCAGGTGCGGCTCAACTGGTACACGCCCGAGCAGCGCAAGGCCGACCATGACGCTGCCATCGCCGCCGCAAAGAATGCCAAGGTTGCGGTGGTCTTCCTGTGGACGCGGCTCGAGCCTGTCTTCGGCCTGCCCGGCGAGCAGAACAAGCTCGTCGAGGAAGTAGCCGCCGTCAATCCCAACACGGTCGTGGTGCTCAACACCAGCCAGCCTGTGGCCCTGCCATGGGTTGACAAGGTCAAGGCAGTCCTCGAAATGTGGTGGCCTGGCGATGAGGGCGGCTGGTCAACAGCCAACCTGCTGCTGGGCAAGGCGAGCCCTGCAGGTCGCCTGCCCGTCACCTGGGGCAAGCGACTCGAAGACTATGCCGCCACTGACCCGAAATATCCCGAGCGCTCCCACAAGGGCGTGGACGGCAAAACCACCTACAGCGAAGGCGTCAACGTGGGTTACCGCTGGTTCGACAAGGAGAAGATCGACCCCCTGTTCGCCTTCGGCCACGGCCTCAGCTATACGACCTTCGACTACTCCGGCCTGAAGGTCGAGAAGGCCTCCGACGGCGGCCTCGACGTCAGCGTCAACATCAAGAACACCGGCAGCGTTGCGAGCGACGAGGTTCCGCAAGTCTACCTCGGCGCGCCCAGCGAGATTCCCGCCGGAGTGCAGTTCCCGGTGCGGGCCCTGGTCGCTTTTGATCGCGTCCACATACCCGCAGGCGAATCGAAAACGGTCATCCTGCACGTTGAGCCGCGCCAGTTGCAGTACTGGTCCACGGCTGAAACCAAGTGGGTCACGGCCAGCGGACAGCGCACCGTCAGCGTGGGCGCTTCGTCGCGCGACCTGCGCCTCAACCAGACCATCAACTGAGTTACCGCTCAAAACACAAATGCCGGAGCTTCGGCTCCGGCATTGTTTTGCCCAGAATAGTTTCAGCCGAGCTACTGCGCCATGCCCAACCCCACCAGGTTCGCCGCGGCAATAATCACCAGCATCCCCGCCCACAGCAGCCGTACAGGCTTGCCTTTCGCTCCTGACCACTCGCCCAGCGCCAGGCCAACCAGCCCGCCGCAGAGCACGTAGATGCTCATGTGCAGCATCCAGTTCACATACGCCATGTGCGCCGGAATACTGGCAGCGCCCCAAGCGTAGAAGAAGAACTGCAAATACCACATGATGCCGCCAGTCGCAGCCAGCGCGGCGTTCTTCATCAGCATCGGTCGCGGCTGTCGCAGGTCCGCGCGCAGCGAAAGCCCCTTGACTGCCGCCAGCCGGATGAAGCAATAGCTCATGTTGACGATGGCTCCGCCGCCCATGATGAAGACATAACTGGGAAGCGCCGCATACAGCGGGCTTACGCCCAGGTGCAGCGCCGCGGCCTCCATTGGCTTGGCGGCATCGATGGCGAACGACATGCCAGATGAAAAGATGCCGCACATCACGGCCAGCAGAAGGCCGAGCGTCAGGTTGAACTCCTGAATCTCGCCCTGCAACTGTCTCTCCTTCTGGTGTCCAGCGTAAGAAACCGTTGCCACACCGATAAGCGCCACCAGCACGCCCGCCATGGTGAGCTGACCGCCGCGCGTTGTGAACAGCATCGCGCCCTGTCCGTGCATCAGCGGCGGCACCAGCGTGCCCACAATAAGCGTGACGCCGATGGCAACGCCAATGCCAAGCGACATGCCCAGGTGGCGCATCGTCAGGCCATAGCTCACATTGCCGATGCCCCACATGGCGCCAAACAGAGCCACCTTCAGCAGAAGATGCGGCCCCATCGATGCGTAGAAGCCATGAAAATCCGGCAGCAGAACGAGACTCACGCTGATCGGCAACAGTATCCACGAGAAGATGCCGGCCAAGGCCCAAGTCGTCTCCCACGACCACTTCTTCACCTTCTCAATCGGCGCGTAAAAGGACGCAGCCATTCCCGCCCCGATCACATGCCACCCGATTCCTGCGATGACTGACGTCATTCCTTCTCCTCTATTGCGAACTTGATGCGCGCATTTCGCCTGCGTGCGAATCCAGCCGGCGTGAACTCCCTACACCAACACTTACCGATTTCCACGCGCGGCCCTTACTTGAGATCAACCGCGAACGAGTAGCTTCCCGCTTCCAGTTCGAATCCGCTCTTTCCATCGCGAGTC
>JAJYBT010000582.1 GCA_021778875.1 Acidobacteriota bacterium
CCTGCCCTTCATACACCGCCGAAGCAAACTGGAAGAAGGCCGTGCTGCCTCCCTGCCGCGTCACGCACACGCCATAGGAAGCTGCCTTCAGCGCCTCCGGGTGGATGCGCGTCAGAGGATAGTTCTGGAAGACGATCCGTGCCTTCGGAAAGTCCACTGCCAGCTTGTCCATCGTCGGCTGGGCGGCCTTGCAGTGCGGGCACTGCAGGTCGGCAAACTCCACCAGCTCCAGGGTCTTGTCCGCCGCGCCGCGATACGGCCCGTCCGCGCTCTGCTGCAGCGCCGCGCGATCAGCGGCATACGGGTGCTCGCCGAAAGGAAGCACTTCGTCTCCGGCGATAATGTGCTGGCCATCGGGCAGCGCAAAGAACTGCAGAGCCGCCATCTTCTGCTTGCCGCTCTTGTCGGCCACCAGCACCACCACCTTGCTCAGACCCTCCACCTGGGTCTTCAGGATGGCCTGTACCTGCCAGACGCGGTTCTCGTCATAGCCCCAGGCCGCCTGCAGAAATCCGTTGACCGCGGCCGCGGTCGGCGTCGGGGCGGTAAAGTTTGCCGGGTCTGCCTTGGGAAAAATCGGCGCGGCCAGCGGTGCGGGTGCGGCTGGCGCGGCGGCCTGCGGAGGTGCCGCGGGCACCTGCTGCTGAGCCTGCATGTGCTGCGCTGTCAACGAAAGAAGGGCCAGCGTGGAAACACCAGCCAAGCGGAAATACGAACGAATCAAGCGGAATCTCCTCCACGGACGGGGAAATACCCGTCCCTTGTCTTATACCTGAACCTTCACAGCGATGGGAAATCTGCGCCCCATGCCAAACGACTTGGATGTTACCTTCAACACCGGCGCGGCCTGCTGTCGCTTGTACTCGGACCGCTCCACCAGGCGCACCACCTGCTTCACCAGCTCCATCGGGAAGCCGTGCTCCCGCACAATCGTCTCCGGCGTCTCGTAGCGCTCCACGTAGGCCTCCAGAATCGGATCGAGCACATCGTACGGCGGCAGCGAGTCCGTATCCTTCTGGTCGGGCCGCAGCTCGGCCGAGGGCGGCTTCTCCAGGATCGGCGCGGGAATCACCTCCCGCTCCCGGTTCAGCCAGCGGCACACCGCATACACGCGCGTCTTGATCAGGTCGCCGATCACCGCCAGCGCGCCAACCATATCGCCATACAGCGTGCAGTAGCCCACCGCCATCTCAGACTTGTTCCCCGTGGTAAGCACCAGCGCAGAGAACTTGTTCGACAGCGCCATCAGCAGATTGCCGCGAATACGCGACTGGATGTTCTCTTCCGTCGTATCCGGCTTGGTGCCCGCAAACTGCGGCTCCAGCGTGTGGATATACTCCCGGAACAGTCCCGAGATGCCGATTACTTCAAAGGAAATGCCCAGGTTCGCCGCCAGCCTTCGGCTGTCCTCCACGGACCCGGTCGAAGAATACGGGCTTGGCATGCCCACGCCAATCACGTTCTCCGGCCCCAGCGCCTCAGTGGCAATGGCCGCCACCAGCGCCGAGTCGATTCCGCCGCTCAACCCCACCAGGGCCTTGCGAAATCCGCACTTGCGCACGTAATCCCGCGTGCCCAGCACCAGCGCGCGATACGCGGCCTCCGTCTCATCCTCCAGCGGCTCCGCAATGGGCTGCGCGCTGAAGGGCTCCAGCACCACCAGGTCCTCTGTAAACGACGCAGCCTGCGCAATCAGCTCGCCGCTCGCATTCAACGCCAGCGACGAGCCGTCAAACACCAGGCTGTCGTTGCCGCCTACCTGGTTGCACATCAACACCGGAATCTGATCGCGTCGCGCAATCGCCGCCAGCATCTGCCGCCGCGTCTCCCGCTTGGAGTGCCAGAACGGCGAAGAGGATAGATTGATGTGCACATCCGGGATCTGCCGCATCAACTCTTCCATCGGGTCAATCGAGTAGAGCCGCCGCGGCCAGAAGTTCTTGTCATTCCACGCGTCTTCGCAGATCGTGATGGCCAACCGCACACCGTCCAGCTCAAACACCCGCTGCGACCGCGAGGCCGAGAAGTACCGCTGCTCATCAAAGACGTCGTAGAACGGCAGCAGCCGCTTATGCTGCTCAAACACCAGGCGTCCGCCATCCAGCAGCACAGCCGCATTCACTGCGGGCTTTCCATCCTCCGGCGCAGCGGGCAAGGCCACACCCGCCAGCACGGCCGTCGGCAGATCGCGCGTCGCGGCGGCCAGCTCGTCCACAGCCGTCTGGCAGCGCGCCAGAAAACTCGGCTTTTCCAGAAAGTCCGCCGGCGGATACCCACAGATCGCCAGCTCTGAAAATACGGT
Source organism: Acidobacteriota bacterium (assembly GCA_021778875.1). The sequence goes on from JAJYBT010000582.1 coordinate 2,303, forward strand.
CAGGCGAGCTCCCTGCGCGGCAGCGCGGCGGCTCGCATCCACAATGGCTTCCAGGTTTCCGGCAAAGTCCCCAACCGTGGGGTTGATCTGGGCTAGCGCGATCTTCACCTATCCAGTGTAATCGCAGGCAGGCGTTGCAGGCCTGCCCGTTACCCTACATGCCCGTCCCGGCAAACACCACGCCAATGGTGCGGACAATGATCTTGAAGTCGAGCCAGATGCTCCAGTTTTCGATGTAGCTCACATCCAGGGAAAACGTAGCTGTCGAATGACGGGTTCTGACGCCCCTGCACCTGCCACAAGCCCGTAATCCCCGGCGTCACGCTCAGCCGGCGCAGGTGGCTCAGCTTGTACTCCCGCACCTCGCTTGCAATCGGCGGCCGCGGGCCCACCACGCTCATGTCGCCCCGCAGAACGTTGAAGAACTGTGGCAGCTCGTCCAGCGAATACTTGCGCAAAAACCGTCCCAGCTTGGTCACCCGCGGATCGTTTGCCATCTTGAACAGAACGCCGTCGCGCTCGTTCATGTGCATCACCTCCGCGCGGCGAACATCGGCATCCCGCACCATGGTGCGGAACTTGAAACAGCGGAAGACCCACCCCTTCTTGCCGATGCGCTCCGAGGAGTAAAGAACAGGCCCGGGCGAGTCAATCTTGATGGCAATGGATATCAGCAGCATCAGCGGCAAAAGCAGCAACATCACCGTGCTGGAAAACACAATGTCGAAAATGCGCTTCATCACCCGGCTGACTTCATGCGCCTCGCCGCGATGCAGCGGAATGGTGGGAAACTGGCCAATGTACTCCACCGGGCAGTTCCAGGCCATCCCGTCGTACAGGTCGGGCACCACGCGCATGTCCACGCCATAGGCGCGAGCCTTCTCCAGCACGCCGCGCACGATGCCGCGTTCGCACGGAGTGGTAAAGAAAATCTCGTCCACAAAATGTTTCCGCGCATACTGGAACATCGTGTCGAGCGTGCCCACCACGTCGCCGGAGCTCGACGTCCGCCTTGAATCCGCCCCCGAAGCCTCAATAAAGCCCTTGAACGTGAATCCCAGGTGCCGGATGTTCTCCAGGTGATGCCGCAGCGCGTGCGCCTCAG
>JAJYBT010000583.1 GCA_021778875.1 Acidobacteriota bacterium
GTCGAGCCGCGTATAGATGTTGTGTCCGGCGCGCATGGCGGCAATGGCTTCGGCCTCCACCAGCGCGGGTACCGGCGTATCGCACACGCCCTGGGCCAGGTTGATGCCGCCGATGCGGTCGCACTCCGTGGTCATGGCGCGAATCTCGGACTGCATGGCTCCGGGGGCCAGCTCGCTCAGGGCCAGGCGCGATGTGGTGTGCGGATGAGTTGCCAGCGTTCTCGTCACAAGGAAGTTCCTTCTGCTGCAATCTTACAATCCGCGGCGAATGGCAATCCGCGGCAAATGCCGCCGATGCAGTGTGGCCGGACACAGCAGTCGCATGCGGCCGGGCGTAGAATCCATCCTGCATGCACGAGCTCTCCATTGTCTCCAGCATTGTGGACACGGTGACCGAGTCGCTGGCGGCTTATCCCGGTGCGCAGGTCAGGCAAGTCCATCTGCGCGTGGGGGTTCTGGCGGCGGTCGTCGAGGACTCGCTGCAGTTCTGCTACGGTGTTGTTACTGCGGACACGCCCCTTGCTGGTTCAGCGCTGGTGGTGAAGACGCTGCCTATCATGGCGCGCTGCGCGCCCTGCGGCAGAGAAGTCGAGATTGCCAGCATCCAAAGCCTGCGCTGTCCCCGCTGCGGCTCGCCCGCCACAGACCTGCGTCAGGGCCGGGAGCTGGAGATTGATTCCATTGAAATCGTCGAAAAATCGGGAGGCATCGCATGACGACGCGAATTGTCGAGATTCGTCGCGGAATCCTGAAGAAAAACGATGAGCTTGCGGCGGGCCTGCGCCAGCGCTTCAGCGCCGCCGGCGTGCTGGTGCTCAACCTCGTCTCCAGCCCCGGCACGGGCAAGACCGCCTTTCTTGAGCGCACCCTGCGCGAGCTGCTTGCGCAGGGCTCTCGCGCCGCAGCTCTAGTGGGAGATTTAGAAACCGACAACGATGCGCAGCGCCTTGCGGCCAGCGGCGCTCCCGTGCGCCAGATCAACACCCACGGCATCTGCCACCTTGAAGCCGAGATGGTCGGCAAACATCTGGATGGCTGGGATCTGGCCGGTCTTGACTATCTGTTTATAGAGAACGTCGGCAACCTCGTCTGCCCGTCCAGCTACGATCTGGGAGAAAAGATTCGCGTGGCGCTGCTGTCTGTGACCGAGGGCGAAGACAAGCCGCTCAAGTACCCCACGCTGTTCAACTCCGCCGACGCCGCCGTCATCACCAAGATCGACATCGCCGAGCCTTGCGCCTTCAACCGCGAGGCGGCGCTTTGGAATATCAATGAGATCCGGCCCGGCCTTCGCATCATTGAAACGTCGGCAAAGACCGGCGCGGGCATGGCCGAGTGGTACGCGTATCTGGCCGAGGAGCGGGCAAGGCGAGAGTCATAAAGGAAAAGTCCGATGAAACAAGCCACGGCGACGAAAGGCAGTCCGACAGCGGACGGCGCGAAGGCAGTGGACGCCTATCTGGCCCGCGTCCCTGAGCAGGCCCGCAGCACGCTCGAGAAAATGCGCGCGACGATTCGTGCGGCGGCGCCGGCAGAGGCGACCGAAGCCATCAGTTATGGAATGCCTGCGTTCCGCTACAAGGGCGCATTGGTGGGCTACGCAGCGTTCAAAAACCATTGCAGCTTCTTCCCCATGAGCGCCAGGCTGCTGGACGACTTCAAGGACGAACTCGGTGCCTGCCGCACGTCGAAGGGTACAGTGCAGTTTCCCGTGGACAAACCTCTTTCTCCTGCTTTGCTCAAGAAGATGGTGAAGGCGCGGGTTGCAGAGAATGAACGAAAGAAAGCATGCTGAGCGACCCGAGGTTAAAGATGCCGGCATTCAAGACAGAGCGTGAGGCAAAGGAATATCTGGTCGGAAGGATCGTCGCCCAAGCGAGGCGTGAGGGAGTGTCGTTGACCGAGGTGGAACGAAAAATGCTCTATTTCGCCGAGGCAGGCTGGACGCTGCCGAACATGTCTGATGTGAACGAGGAATTTGAACGAGACTACGACAATCACGAATTTGAGCAGAAGATAGCTGGGCTGGTCCGCAGGATCGAAGAGGCCAACAAAGCTAGCGGCTGGCTGGAGCAAGAGGCCTGGGACGACGCCGTAATCAAGCTGAGCGAAGGTGACCATTATCTGCTTGTTCTACTCGATCCTTCCTTTTCGACATCGGGTAAGACCGTCAGGCCGCCGCATGACATTCTGAAGCTCTGGCTCACCGCATTCGGCATTGTTTTTGGCCTTCTCGTTCTCGCGGTCCTTGGCAACTGGCTGTTCGGCCCCAGATTCTGGGCTGTGGCCGATTGGGTGTTCGACCGCAACAGGTTCGCATTTTTTCTGGTCTTCGCTGTGCTGATCTGGGTCCTCAGATCCAAGTTGAGGGAAGTGCTCAATGCCTTGTTGAATCGGCAATAGAGCCACTCGTTCTTTGCGCGAAGTGATTCAAATCACGCTGTGCGCCGCCCCCAACGCGGTATAAGGTAGTTGCCATGTGTCTAGCGATTCCGGGAAAAGTCGAAGAAATCATCACCGAGGGCGACCTCCGCATGGGCCGCGTCAACTTTGGCGGCGTGGTCAAGCGTGTCTGCCTTGACTACGTGCCCGAGGTCGAGGTGGGCGACTACACCATTGTTCACGTCGGCTTTGCCATCTCCAAGATCGATGAGGAGACTGCCGAGAAGACCCTCGCCGACTTTCGCGCCATGGGTGTGCTGGACGAGGAACTGGCCGGCGAGGACGAAGCCTTTGCCCGCGCCGCCAAAGCGCCGCAATCCCGGTGTCCCGATGGGAGCTGTTCAGCGGATTCCCAGCTCTCGGAAGCGAGACCCTTCGGCAAGCTCAGGGCAGGCTCTGGGGCACCCGAAGCTGATGGCGGAGCCAGCAGCAAATGAAGTACCTCACCGAGTTTCGCAATGGCGAAATCGCTCAGCGCATGGCGCGCGAGATTCACCAGCTCACCACGCGCCCGTGGAAGATCATGGAGGTCTGCGGCGGGCAGACGCACTCCATTATTCGCAATGGCATCGACCAGATGCTCCCCGCCGGCATCGAGATGATTCACGGCCCCGGCTGCCCGGTCTGCGTCACTCCGCTCGAACTGATTGACAAAGCGCTCGCCATCGCCGCCCAGCCCGGCGTCATCTTCTGCAGCTTCGGAGACATGCTGCGCGTGCCCGGCACCGACGCCGACCTGTTCCAGGTGAAAGGCCACGGCGGCGATGTGCGCGTGGTCTACTCGCCGCTGGACGCCGTAGATCTCGCCGCCAAAAATCCTGACCGGCAGGTGGTGTTTTTCGGCGTGGGCTTTGAGACCACCGCCCCCGCCAACGCCATGAGCGTGCATCTGGCCCGGCGGCGCGGCCTGCGCAACTTCACTCTGCTCGTCTCACACGTGCTGGTGCCGCCTGCGATTGAAGCG
>JAJYBT010000584.1 GCA_021778875.1 Acidobacteriota bacterium
CGAGTCGGGCGTGATCAAGCCGGGCGACTGGGCTGCCTCAAAGTGCGCGCTGGTGTACGGCCAGATGACGGAGCCGCCGGGTGCGCGCCTGCGCGTGGCGCTGACGGGGCTGACGGTGGCCGAGCACTTCCGCGACGAAGAGGGCGCCGACACGCTGCTTTTTGTGGACAACATCTTCCGCTTTACGCAGGCCGGCTCTGAGGTTTCAACGCTGCTGGGCCGCATGCCTTCCGCCGTGGGCTACCAGCCGAACCTGGCCACGGAGATGGGCGAGCTGCAGGAGCGCATCACCTCGACGAGCAAGGGCTCGGTGACGAGCGTGCAGGCGGTGTATGTGCCTGCCGACGACTTGACCGATCCGGCGCCGGCGACGACGTTTGCCCACCTGGACGCGACCACGGTGTTGAGCCGTCCGCTGTCGGAGCTGGGCATTTATCCGGCCGTTGACCCGCTGGCGTCCACGTCCCGCATCCTCGCGGCGCGCGTGGTGGGCCAGGAGCACTATGACGTGGCGCAGGGCGTGAAGCGCATTCTGCAGCGCTACAAGGACCTGCAGGACATCATCGCCATTCTGGGTATCGACGAACTGTCAGAGGAAGACAAGCTGACGGTGGCGCGCGCCCGCAAGGTGCAGAAATTCCTGTCGCAGCCGTTCCACGTGGCCGAGCAGTTCACGGGCATCCAGGGCCGCTATGTGAAGATTGCGGACACGGTGCGGAGCTTCAAGGGCATCATCGAAGGCAAGTACGACAATATCCCGGAGCAGGCCTTCTACATGAAGGGCTCGATTGAGGAAGTGCTGGAAACGGCCGAGAAGCTGAAGGCGTCGGCGTAAGCAACAGGATCAGCGGATGGCCGCGGGCAACAGGCGCCGTGGCCGCCAGCTGAGAGGAACGTATGGCAGAAGCGACAAATCAACTGCAGGTGAGGCTGGTGACGCCGGAGCGCACGCTGATCGAGAGCCGGGCGACATCGGTGCAACTGCCGTCCAAGTCGGGCTATCTGGAGGCGCTGTACGGACACGCGCCGCTGGTGGCGGAGCTGGGCGCGGGCGACGTGACCCTGAATCCCGAATCGCCCGATGCCGAGGTGTACAACGTGAGCTGGGGCTTTGCGGAGGTGCTGCCGGATCGCGTAACGATTCTGGCTTATGACGCGCTGCGGCCCGAGGAGATCGACGTGGCGCGCGCCGAGGATCAGCTGGACCGCGGATTGCAACTGTGGAAGGAAGCGGGCGAGAGCGAGGAGACCTACAACGAGGCTCTGCGCATGATTGCCGAAGCGGAAGCCAAGATTGCCACGGCGGCAGCGAAGCACTGATCGCACACGAACCAACGAAACCAAAAAGAGGCCCTGCTAAGCGCAGGGCCTTTTTGCGTATGCAGGCGCACGAGAAAACGCGAGCCGGGTGGCGCGGGGCGGAGTGCGTGCCGCAGAATGGAGTGTCCGTTTTTCGCGGGAAGAAGAGAGGGTCGAGCGATGAGCCGGTTGAGGAATGCTGGAGTGCTGGCGCTGGCGGCGCTGGCGGCGAGCGTGCTGCCGGGGCAAGGACTGCCGCCGACGCACGTGGATGACTTTACGGGCAAGCCGCGGGTGGTGATTATCAGCGATATTGGCAACGAGCCGGACGACCAGATGTCGTTTGTGCGGCTGATGGTGTACTCCAACGAACTCGACTTGGAGGCGATGATTGCGGCGACCTCGACGTGGCAGAGGGCTGCCACGCATCCGGAGACGATGCATGCGATTGTGCAGGCGTATGGGCAGGCGCGTCCCAACCTGATGCAGAATGCGCAGGGGTGGCCGGAGGCAGGCGAGCTGGAGAAGCGCATCCACAGCGGCCAGCCGGCCTATGGCATGGCGGCGACGGGCGCGGGCAAATCGTCGGACGGGTCGCGGGCGATTATTGCCGCAGCGGACAGGGACGACAGCCGCCCGCTGTGGATCTGCATCTGGGGCGGAGCGAACACACTGGCGCAGGCGCTGATGGACGTGCGCGCGACGCGGACGCCGGAGCAGGTGGCACGGTTTGTCAGCAGGCTGCGGGTTTACTCCATCAGCGACCAGGATGATGCGGGGCCGTGGATCCGGCGGGAGTTTCCGGGACTGTTCTACATTGTTGAGCCTTCTTCGCCGGACAGCGGAGAGTATGTGTATGCCACGTGGACGGGGATCAGCGGCGACCGCTACTACCGCAACGGCGAGGGCGCGGACCGCAGAGAAGTGACGAACGAGTGGCTGGATGCAAACATTCGCAGCAAGGGGCCTCTGGGCAAGTTCTATCCGCGGTTCATGTTCATTATGGAGGGCGATACGCCGTCGTTCCTGGGGCTGATTGATAACGGGTTGAATGCGTATCGCAGGCCGGACTGGGGCGGTTGGGGAGGCCGCTATGTGTACCGGCAGCCCTATGGTGAATCGCATCCTATCTGGACGCAGGGCGGCGACGAGTTTCGGCGGGCGACCTCGCAAGACGCGGTGATGGGCGCGGACGGCTGGATGCATGTGTCGGACCAGGCGACGATCTGGCGCTGGCGGGATGCGTTTCAGAATGACTTTGCCGCGCGGATGACGTGGACGGTGGCGGATTTTGCGCACTCCAACCACAACCCGGTGGTGGTGGTGAACGGGCAGGCAGGGACGGCGCCGCTGGAGATGGACGCGGCGGTGGGCAGTTCGGTTGTGCTGGATGCGAGCCAGAGCAGCGATCCCGATGGCAACAAGCTTACGTATCAGTGGTTCCAGTATGCTGAGGCGGGCGGGGCGGACGGGAACCGCTCGGCCGTGACGCTGACCGATGCGGAGACAGCGCGCGTGACGGTGCATGTGGACTCAGTGTGCCAGGCGCCGTGGCTGCCGGTTATTCCGTGCAAGGGATCGGGCACGGCGCACGTGATTCTGGCGGTGACGGATGACGGATCGCCGCGGCTGACCACGTACAAGCGCGTGATTCTGCGGGTGCACCCGGCGGAGGCGAAGCCGTAGGCGAGAGCACTTGTGCAGCAGGCCGCCGATGCGCCTACAATCGAAGAGTCATGGCGAAATCGAAAGACAAGATGATTGAGGTTGCCTGCCCGGACTGCGGAGCGATGCTGAAGATTGACGCGGCGACAGGGGCGGTGGTGAGCCATACGCCCGCGCCGCGCAAGCGCACGTTCGAGGACCTGGCGACGGCGGCCCAGGCCATGCGCGAGCATGACGAGCGCAAGGAGTCGATCTTCCGGCAGTCAGTGGAGGCGGAGAAGAACAAGTCAGACCTGCTGGAAAAGAAGTTTGCCGAGGCGCTGCGCAAGGCCAAGGACGCCCCCGAGGGCAAGCCGCTGCGCGAGTTTGATCTGGATTGAAGGCTCGCGGCCCGCTCCCTCGAAGGTTGCAGGGCGGTCGCCGTGGAGTGTGTGGTTCC
>JAJYBT010000585.1 GCA_021778875.1 Acidobacteriota bacterium
CTTCCGCAAGGAGTACTCCACCGTGAGCCAGGGAGACGCCAACTGGCAGGGGCTCAGCTTCCCCACCGGCGACGTCTACCAGTGGGAGCCGGACTCCACCTACATTCGCCAGGCGCCATACTTTGACGGCATGGCCAAGACGCCCACCCCGGTTAGCGACATTCTGGGCGCGCGCGTGCTGGCCGTGCTGGGCGACTCGGTGACCACCGACCACATCTCCCCGGCAGGTTCCATCAAGGCCAACGGCCCGGCCGGCAGGTATCTGGCCGAGCATGGCGTCAAGCCGGCAGACTTCAACAGCTACGGCTCGCGCCGCGGCAATCATGAGGTGATGGTGCGCGGCACCTTCGCCAACGTCCGCCTGCGCAACAAGCTGGCTCCGGGCACCGAGGGCGGCGTTACCCGCCTGCTGCCTGAGGGCGAGCAGATGTCCATCTTCGACGCCAGCGTGAAGTACGCCGAACGCAACGTGCCGCTGGTCATCCTGGCAGGCAAGGAGTACGGCTCCGGCTCTTCGCGTGACTGGGCGGCCAAGGGGCCCAAACTGCTCGGCGTCCGCGCCGTCATTGCCGAGAGCTTCGAGCGCATTCACCGCTCCAACCTCGTCGGTATGGGCATTCTGCCTCTCCAGTTTGAGGATGGCCAGAATGTTGAGTCGCTTGGCCTGACCGGCGAAGAGACGTTCGACTTCCCCGGCCTCACGGCGATGCTGAAGGCGAAGTTTGCCAACGGCAGAACGCTCGACGTGACGGCCACCGCCGCGGATGGCGCCAGGAGGAAGACCTTCAAGGCCCGCGTCCGCATCGATACGCCGCAGGAGATCGAGTACTACGAGCACGGCGGCATTCTGCTCTACGTTCTGCGCCAACTCGCGGCAAAGTAGTACCGGCCGCAGCGCAAACCCAAAACAGGAAGGCCACTCCTATGCGGGAGTGGCCTGCCTTCCTGTTTGTGCTGGTACTTGTCTGCGTTTACTTGCGGCGTGCAGCCGGCTTTGCCGCCTTGGCGCCGCGCTTTGCCTTGGGTGCCGCCACAGCGGCGGGCGCAGCGGGCGCAACTTCGGCAGCGGCCTCGGGCAGGGCAGCCTGTTCCGCCACTCCGGGCCGAACGGCTTCCTGGGCGCGCTCGCCCAGCACATGCAGGCGCAGGAAGTTCGTGGAACCCGACTTGGTGCGCGTGCCGGCCACAATCGCGATCACCTCGCGGTTGCGAACGTACCCGTACTGCTCCAGCAGGCTCTCAGCTACCTCCACCATGGCCTCGGTCGAGGTCACCTTGGGGCAGCGGATGGGCGTGGTTCCCCACAGCAGATTCAGGCGATTGATGGTTACCTCAATGGGGCAGAGCGCGAATATGGGCGCCGAGGGGTGGTACTTCGAGATCTGGCGGGCCGTGGTGCCGGTCTCTGTAAACAGGGCGATGCCGCGCAGATCTAGGTCGTCAGCCGCGTGCGCCGTGGCCTCGCAGATGGTCTCCGCAATGGAGAGGTGCGAAGTGTGCGTGCGCGCCACCACGCCGGTGTCCTTCATGTGGCGCTCGGCCTCTGACACAATCCGGGCCATCATGGCGACGGCCTCCACGGGATACTTGCCCACGGCCGACTCGCCGGAAAGCATCACGGCGTCCGTGCCGTCGTAGACCGCGTTGGCCACGTCCGAGACCTCAGCGCGCGTGGGGCGCGGGTTCTCGATCATCGACTCCAGCATCTGCGTCGCGGTGATCACCGGCTTGCGATACTCCGAGGCGCGGCGGATGATGTGCTTCTGGATGGCGGGCACCTTCTCCGGCGGAACCTCCACGCCCAGATCACCGCGGGCCACCATAATGCCGTCTGCGGCCAGCAGAATGTCGTCGAGGTGCTGAATCGCCTGGGGCTTTTCCAGCTTGGCGATGATCCACGTCTCCCCACCGTAGGCGGCAACCCGGTTGCGCACCAGGCGAACATCCTCCGCCGTGCGGACGAACGAAACGGCGATCGCGTCCACGCCGTTCTTGATGGCAAACTCCAGGTCTTCCGCGTCCTTTTCCGTCAGCGAGGGAACGCGAACGGGAATGCCCGGCAGGTTGATGCCCTTGTTCTCGCCCAGCATGCCGCCGTTGATGATCTCGCACACCACGTCCGCGCCGTCCACCTCGTGAACGCGCAGCTCAATCAGGCCGTCCGACAGCAGAATGCGCGAGCCCTGCTCCACGTTCTCCGCCAGCGTCTTGAAGGTGGTACCAACCAGCGATGCCGTACCGGGAACCTCGCGCGGCGTGATGGTCAGCCGCTGGCCGGCCTTCAGCAGCACGGGCTGGCGATCCTTCAGCTTGGAAGTACGAATCTTGGGCCCCTGCAGATCACCCAGGATGCACAGCGGCTTGTGCTCTTCGCGGCTGACCTTGCGGATCATCTGGATCAACGCCAGCTTCTCTTCGTGCGTCCCATGAGAAAAATTCAGGCGCACGACATCCACACCCGCGCGGATCAGGTTGCGAAACGCAGATTCGGTGTTCGATGCCGGGCCGAGCGTGGCAACAATCTTTGCACGGCGTTGAAGGGGATTTTCGGTCAGGCTGGTATCAGCGAACGACATTGAAATAACTCCAAAAAGGGTTCAATTGGGCAGAGGGTGGAATTGATGTGTGGCCCGCTTCATTGTACATGGCGGGGTGGGCGCAAGCCTCCCCTTATCCATCCTCCATGGTGGCCTGCGCAATGGTCGGTGAGAGCGGTCACAGGGCCTTGGATGCAGGTTCCGGGTCGGGGGATGGCGACTCCACATCCCGGCGCTGGCGGAACAGAACGCCGTTCAGCTCCGCGCCCAGCAGTGCGCTGAACGAGGTGATGTACAGCCAGACCAGCGTGGCTATGCCGGCGCCAAACGAACCGTAAAAACGCGAGTAGTTGGCAATGCGCGAGACGTACCAGCCGAAGGCGAGCGTGGCCGGGAACCAGACGATAGTGGCCGTAATGGCTCCGGGCATCACCCACACCCAGTGCTCCGTCCGCTTGGTGCCAAAGTGATACAGCGCTCCGGACACGGCAATGCTCGTGGCCAGCGCGATGGCCCAGCGCGCCATGCGCCAGAAGATGAGCACCAGGAGGATGATCGGTGCGAACTGGATCAGCAGATCACCGGCCCCCATCGAGGGGGCAGCGCCTGCGGCTTGCGCGAAGGCGGGGGTCACGAACATTAAGAAGCTCCTTGCATAGTGGCTGTCGGCACGTCGGATGGCCGTTGTTGACCCATATAGGGCTGGTCTCCGGCGCTGGACAGTCCAACCCGGCAAAAATCGGCCGGAATATAGAGGCCGTGCACAAGGATTGCAAAGCCTATCCGGCTGCGTCAAAACGGGGGCGTACCCGGGAGTTCGCCCACATGCCAATCGACTATTCCGCCGACATCGCGGCGGCCCTCGT
>JAJYBT010000586.1 GCA_021778875.1 Acidobacteriota bacterium
CATGGGCGCGGCAGCAGCCGGAGTAGCGGGAGGCTTCTGATGCGAAGAACAACTTGCGAGGGAGATGCCGAGCAGCTGGGCGCCGAGAAGAAAGCGCGCCGATGAAAAGAGAGACTTGCGAAGAGTCAACATCGTTCTGGTCCTATTTGGCTGTATGAGTGGCTGGCTTGAAGCCGAACTGACGATAGATGGCCTGCGCCTCCGCGGTTTGAAGAAACTCGATCCAGCGGGCGGCGGCATCGGGGTGGGGAGCGTTTTTCAAGATGCCGCCGGCATAAATGGCGACAGTGTTCTGATTATCGGGAATGGAGACGCCCTCGATGGGATTTCCGATGCTTTGTTGGAAACGCACTTCGGAAGCCCAGGTGACGCCGGCGTCGGCAGCGCCGCTCATGATGCGCATGGGCGTCTGCCGATGGTGGATTTCGGTGAGCGTGGTAGTTCGGCGGGCGACCTTGTCTTTGTAGACGGCCTGCTGGAGCGCTTCGCCGCCGGCCTTGCGCAGCGAGTCTGCAATCTGATTGGCCACGCCTTCCCAGGCGGGATTGGGCATTGAGAGACGGACATCGGGGCGGCCGAGGTCGGCGAGTGAGCGAATTTGTCTGGGGTTTCCGGCGCGCACCATGATGGCCAGATCGTTGGTCACATACTCGACCACGTTGCGGACCTGACCGTCGTTCTCCATCTGGCGCAGGACGCGCGCACCGGCCTGGTAGACGTCTGGCTGAACCTGGAGGGTGAGGTTGCCGAGGGTGAGAGTGTTGTCCTGGGCCATCTGTTTGCGCAGGATGCCGGGAGGCAGTGTCTCGTAGAAGATGTGCCCGTTCAGCTCGGGATGCAGGCGCTCGAAAGCGGTGACCAGCTGAGGAAGAACGAAGAACTGGTTGCCGCCGATGAAGAGCACCAGTTGCGCGCCGACAGGATTGCCGTGCAGGTCTGGAATGTTATCGATATCCGGCACGCGGAAGGTGTAACCGGTATGCGGAGCGGGATCGTTGGCGCCCTTGCTCCACGGAGGGGCCTGTTGAGCAGAGGCGCTGAGTGCGAGGCCGGCAAGAAACGCTGCGAGAATAGGAGTAATTTTCATGATTGTTCCCGGCACCTATGCGTTGATATAGCTGAAGCGGCCTTCAGACTGGAGGAGTGCAATGGCGGCAACCATCGAGGTGACGACCAGAACGCCGGGGAGGGTATGCGCGAGCAGATCCTCGACGACTTCTTCGGGCGCCTGAGGCAGTTTATTGCGTTCGACGAGAGCCCGCGCCTGTTCTTCAGTGGCAGTGTGGCAACTGAGGAACTGGACGCCGCGTGCGTCAAGAGTCTGGATCGCGGTGTCCTGGTAGACGGAGGCGCGGTCGTCGGGATCAGCGGCGAATGCGGCGTTGTCGAGGGAGTGCCTGGAGGGATAGAAAATATTGTGCTCGGCAGGCTTTCCCGTAGCGGGGTCGGTGACGTTGAGCCACTCGCCAATGCGGTATTTGCTCCAGATGGAATCGTCGTAGTTGAGCAGGTTGGCCGGGCCGTGCAGCGCCGCTGCAATTTTGATCTGGTCGGCGGGGATATCGAAGCCGAAATGCAGGCCGTTAAGAGAGTTCTTGATGTTATTGAGGAACATTCCTCCAGAGATCTGGGTACAGTTGAAGACCTGCTTGACGCGGGCCGGATGGTGCGCGAGCTTTTGAAATTCGGCGACCTTCCACTGTGCGCTCTTCCATACCAACTGGGGTGCTGTGGCGGGGGATGACTCAGCGAGCGCGCCGACTGCGGCGAGGCTTGCGGCAGCCTGCGAGACGAAGATCCTACGGGTGATTTTGTTCATGAGGTTTCTCCTTGGGGAAATGTGTTTGTATCGGCATCCCGCCCGGTCGGGTGAGAGTGTCGAGATTTTTGAGAAAGAGGTACTTGGGTTCTTCACAGCGATCGCGAAAGGTCCTGGAGAACTTTCGCCAGACGACGAAGAAGAGAAGTATGGCGGTGATGATGCCGATGAGCGACGCGATCATGGCATTGACTCCTTAGTGGGGACGGCTGAGACGGCGTCCGCGCTGTCGATTACCGGTTCCGTGGGACGGTAGAGCGATCGCAGATAGACCGCGACGGCCTGCGTCTCAGCGGGGGTGAGCAGCGGCCATGCGGGCATGCCACTGCCGGGGACGCCGTTGTCGATGACGTATTGCACGCCAGCAAAGGAGACCTGGATGCGGTGAAAGTTTGCCGGAGGTCGCGGGTTGCTGGCAGCGTCGGGGCCATCTCCGGCACCAGTGTCGCCGTGACAGCGCGCGCAGTGCGTGTCGTAGACACGCTTACCGGCCAGGAGCAGAATGGACGACGGCGCGAACTGGTCGGCGGGCTGAAGCGCGGGAGTTTGCGGCAGGGAGAGCACGTAGTCGGCGACCGCGCGGAACTGCGTTCCCGGTAGATCATTCCAGGCCGGCATTGCGGTTGCCGGGACACCGTTGGCGAGCGCGCTCCAGACTTGAGCTGGCGGCAGGCGGAAGTCGGCGAGATCGAAGGGGACGGGCCGAAGCGCGCGGCTGGCGTAGGCGTGGCCGCGGCCGTCGATGCCGTGGCAGCCGGAGCAGTTGGCCATGTAAACGGCCTTGCCGGCGGACAGATCGGAGGACGGCTCGGAGAGTTCCAGTGCTTCAGGAGTTGTGACGACCACGGGCAGGGGCTGGGAACGTTGCGAGGTCTGGAGCGCGGCACGGCCGAGCCAGTTGAGATATGCGACGAGATCGAGAGCGTCCGCGGTGGGGCGGTCGGCGGAGCCGCTGAAGAGCCAGCGAAAGGCGGGCATCATGGAATCTGGGACGGTGACGCGGGGATCGTAGAGATGGACGAGTTGCCAGTCGATGGTGCGCTTACCGGATTCCCGCGCCAGATCGGGGCCGATGCGGCGCGTGCCCCACATCTGCGGGTACTCGTCCTGCGTCTCCCAAGCCTGAGTGGGAGCGCCAAAGCGCCATTCGTCGGCAGGCGTGAAGCGGACCTGCTGGGTATGACAATAGGCACACCCGTTGCGCGCGTAGATTTGCTGGCCGTGCTTTTCCGCCGCGGTAAGGGACAGTGAAACGCCCGCGGGGGATGTCTCCACGATGGCCTTGTGGAGTTGCAGAGCCGGCAATACGCCGAGCGCGGTGAAAGAGACGAGAAAGAAGAGCAGACCGGCGCCGAAGGTTGCACTGTAGGCCGTAGCGATCCAGTGGTCCATTGGCGAGGCTGCGGCAGGCGACGCCGCGTGCGCTGGATCGGGATTGGCAGCGGATGCGATCTGATGCCGTTCACCGAAGAGGAAACTGGCGGCGAAGGCGATGAATCCTGCGAGCAGCAGACTACCGTCGACGGTGCGTACGATCCAGAAGGGACGGGAGGCGCGCACGGACTCGATCCACGGCAGAT
>JAJYBT010000587.1 GCA_021778875.1 Acidobacteriota bacterium
TCTTTGGCGGCGGACCCGACTCCGGCATCAAGGATCCGCGCATGCTGGCCGCCTTTGGCTGGAACGTGCTGGCGTGGATGGCCTGGGGCCTGCTGGTCCTCTTCCTGCGCTACCAGGTGGAGCGCAGGCACCAGCAGTACGCCGCAGAAGAAGCCCGCCAGGCACTCGAAAGCCACATCTGACGCCCGGGCAGCATCGGCTCCAAAACGAGGAAAAACAATGGATCCAGTCGCACATCTCGATCATGAATTTGTCGTTGCCGCCTACGTCATCACCTGGGTTCTGCAGCTGGGCTACCTGGCCTGGCTGGGCCTCAAGTGGCGCGCGGAAAAGCGCCAGGCAGAGCGACGCGCGCAGCACTCGCGGCAGGCGTAAACCGGCGGTCCCGGCCAGCCGCGGCCGGAAACAATCCCCGCCATTGTGCGCAAGATGCACTAAACTGGATGGTTTGAGAGGCCAAAGATGTTAGTCGTCATGAAGGCGCAGGCCACGCCGGAAGAAATCCAGGCGGTCTGCGACCATATCGTGCAGTTGGGCTATCGCCCGCACCCGTTGCCCGGAGCTCAGCGTACCGCCATCGGCATCACCGGCAACCAGGGCGAGGCAGA
Source organism: Acidobacteriota bacterium (assembly GCA_021778875.1). The sequence goes on from JAJYBT010000587.1 coordinate 609, forward strand.
CCGCGGCAATCTGGAAGAGCTCTCCGGCGTAGCGGAAGTCATTCGTGTCTCCAAGCCCTACAAGCTGGCCAGCCGCGACGTCAAGGAAGAGGACACCGTCATCCGCTTCCCCGGCACCGACGCCACCATCGGCGGGCGCAACCTTGCCATCGTCGCCGGTCCCTGCTCCATTGAGAGCCGCGAGCAGGCCTTCGCCATCGCCGAGCAGGTGGCCGCCGCCGGTGCGCAGTTCTTCCGCGGTGGCGCCTACAAGCCGCGCACCTCGCCTTACGCCTTCCAGGGCCTGGGGCTTGAGGCGCTGCGCATCATGGCCGAGATTCGCGAGCGCTTCGGCCTGCGCATCGTCACCGAGGCCATCGACAACCAGACGCTGGACCTGGTGGCCGAGTGGGCCGACGTCATCCAGATCGGCGCGCGCAACATGCAGAACTTCTCGCTGCTGAAGCATGCCGGCCGCCTGCGCAAGCCCGTCCTGCTCAAGCGCGGCATGAGCGCCACCCTCGACGAGTTCCTGATGGCCGCCGAGTACATCCTCAGCGAGGGCAACTACGAGGTCGTCCTGTGCGAGCGCGGCGTGCGCACCTTTGCCGACCACACGCGCAACACCCTCGACCTGAGCATTGTGCCCGCCGTGCAGCGGCTCAGCCACCTGCCGATATTGGTGGACCCCAGCCACGCCACCGGCAAGCGCGACAAGGTGCTGCCCATGGCCCGCGCCGCCATTGCCGCCGGCGCAGACGGCGTGCTGGTGGAGGTGCATCACCAGCCGGAAAAGGCGCTCTCCGATGGACCGCAGTCCATCTATCCCAGCCAGTTTGTCGAGATGATGAACGACATTGAAAAGATCGCTCCCGTGGTGCATCGCAAGCTGCCACGCGGCGTTCACGTTCAGTTAGCCGACGCGGACACCCATGACAGCAAGCCCCGGTAACCCTTTGTTCTCTTTGCCATCGGGCGGCGCATTCGGCCGTCTCTCCGCGGCATGCCTGCTGGCTCTCTCGCTGGCCGGCTGCCGCCCGCATGACTTTCCGCAGTATCCGCCCAACTATCGCGAATACGCCTACGTGACCAACGGCGGCAGCGGCACGGTGTCTGTGTTCGACGTGGTGAACGTGCGCCTGGATCGCGAACTGCCCGTGGGCCAGGACCCGGTGGCCGTCACCGCCAGCGCCACGCGCAATGAAGTCTACGTGGTCAACAAAGGCGCGCCGAATGGGCAGGGCTCGGTCTCCGTCATCAACGCGGAGAACAACTCCGTCGCGGCCACCATCCCGGTGCGCAAGCTGCCGCTGGCCATTGCGCTGGACCCCGATGGCGCTCTGGCCTACGTGGCCAACTCCGGCGCCAACAATATCTCCGTGGTGGACCTGAAGCAGCGGCGCGAGGTTGCCGTCATCGGCGCGGGCGAGGAGCCCGTTGCCCTGCGCCTGTCGCCGGACGGCAAGACGCTGGTCGTGGCCAACCGCAGCGGCAACTCCGTCACCCTCATCCAGACGGCAACGCGGCAGTTGCGCGCCGTGTTTGAGGGCTGCCCCAACGCCAATGATGTGGTCATCCTTCCCGACTCGTCGAAGGCCTTTGCCGCCTGCGCCGGCGGGCATCAGGTGATGGCGATTGCCCTGGCTCGACAGGGCGCGCACCCGGGCGATGCCCTGCAGCCGGCAACCGATCGGCTTGAGGCGCTGCTGGACGTGGGCCGCGGCCCGGTGCAACTTGCACTCAAGCCGGATGGCGGCGAGCTTTTCTCGCTCAACTCGCTCAGCAACTCCATCTCCGAGGTGGTCACCGGCACGGACGATGTGGGAGGCGCTTACCTGATGGGCGCCGATCCGGTGCGCGGCATCGTCTCCGCAGACAACTCCCTGCTCTATGTGGGCAACCTGCACTCGCAGGAGGTTACCGTCTACGCCATTGACGACGGCAAGCGCGAGGGCTCCATTCACGTGGGCGACGGGCCCGCAGCCCTGGCCTTCTCCGCCGCCGGGCATCTGCTGTTTGTGGTCGACGCGCACTCGGACGATGTGGCCGTGGTGCGCACCTCGTCCCGGTCGCTGTTCACCATGCTGCCCGCCGGGCGCGAGCCGAACGCCATCGCCGTAAAAGCCTTCAAGGTGCAGTAAGCCCGCATCGGAGCGCACGGCCGCGCTCCGACGCATGGGCCGTTACTTGCTCTTCTGCTCGCCGTTGCCCAGCCGCGACACGCTGAACTGCGCTCCCGCAAACAGGATCAGTCCCGTGACGTACGACCAGAACAGCAGGCCCACGGAGACATAGAACGGCCCGTAGAGCGCCTTCAAATCCAGATGCGGCAGCACCGCCACAAACAGGTACTTCGCGCCCAGCCACACAATGCCCGTCACGATTGAGGTGCGCAGAACGCCGCGCGGCGGCACCTTGCAGTTGGGTAGCAGCCAGTAGATAGAAAAGAAGAACAGGATGCAGGCCGCGCCGGAGGCCGCAAACATCCAGATCGAACTGATGCCGCGAAAAACGAAGTTATCCGTGTGATGAAAGAACAGGAACGAGAGCACCTCGCGCTGCCACGCGCTCAGCAGAATGCTGATCATGGCCAGCGCCAGCATCACCAGCGCCAGCCCGAAGGCCACCGCCTGGTTCATCAGGTAGTTGCGGCTTTTGGCCACACCCCACGCCTGGTTCAGCGCCACCTCCAGCGGCAGAAAGATGCTGGTGCACGAGATCAGAATCATTACCAGCGACAGCACGCGCACGCCCTGCCGCGCCGCAGCCATGGCCAGGTTGGTCGCTACCCAGTCCTGGTTCGACGG
>JAJYBT010000588.1 GCA_021778875.1 Acidobacteriota bacterium
TTCGCTCAGCGATGCTCCCGTGCGCGTCTACGCCTCCGTTACGCGCGACGCCGCGAGACACAAACTGTTCGTGAAAATCGTCAACGCCAGTTCCACGCCGCAGCCCCTCGCCATCGCTCTCAAGGGCGCGGGCGAGCTCGCCCCGCAGGCCGTGCTTACCAGCATGAGCGGCAAAACCCCCAATGCCACCAACAGCATTGAACATCCCGATGCCGTGAGGCCGGTGGAGCGCAAGGTTCCCATACGCGGTTCCAAATTCACTGAGGTCTTTGCGCCCTATTCAGTGAATGTGCTGGAGCTGAGCGATTGACAGGGGTCTGGGCGGCATGCCGCAGCCTCCCGCCGGCGCCCATGCGTGCAAGAAGTGCACCGCACCGGCACGGCGCATTCCGCATCAACCGCGGCAGAGATAGGGACCGCTCACGAGCTTCACTGTGTCAAGCTCGGTGGAGCTGTCGAGAACAAATATCCTGAAGCTGCCCCCGTCTGCCGCAACCTGCACGACAATGTGCCCCTGCCGACTACGCATCTGGTTTACCCAACGCGCATTGAACAACTGATTGGCCGGCAGCATCTCGGTGGCGAAGACGTCGTGGCGTCTCTCACCCGGCCACGCTCCTACGAGCCGCTCCAGTTGCGCCTGCCCCGGATGGGTAAGATGCCAGGCGGGGATCAGGTACGCCTGCGCGTTAAGGTTCTTCACGAAGTTCGGTCCGCAGGAGTCGAAGTAAGCGTGATGATCGGCAACCGCGACCTCGACCTGTCCGCAGGCTCGCGTTACGGGAGTCTCCACGTCCAGCCAAGGCTCCCTTCCATCGTGGCTATCGGCATTCAGGTCACCCCCGGTGTAGTAGGAGAAGCTGCCGAAGTCGACACGCAAGGCAATCGAGCAGTCATTTTCAGTGGGGCGATCCTGAGGCGCCAACGAACTGAGATCGGGAAAGAGAGACCGGCTCTGCCGGCCGACACCAGCCCAGACACGGCCATTGGCAGCCAATCCGCGCACGGTAAAGGCCGGCCCATTGATTGGCGACCGCAACTGAATCTGCCGTGCCGAGCCAACCTCCAACCGCTCGGTCCGCTTGCCCGTGCGCAGGCGTGCCTCCAGCCAGGCCAGGTAGTTGGCAGCAAAAGCATCGCGGGAAGGCGGCAACTGCCCGTAGTCGGGGAAGCCGCGGTCGATTACAGTCCGGTCCGGCATTAACTGGTCCACCTGGCTCAGCCCGGTGGGGATGTAATCACCGCCGGAGAGGAGTTTGACGCCGGGCGGCAGATCGCCGACATGATCGGGGTGCACGTGAGTTGCGATCATATAGTCGAGCGTACTGCGGCCCGCAGCGCGCGCCCGACGCAGCGCATAGCGCGCCACCCATTCTCCCGGCGATCGTGATGCATCTGGGCGCGCAGGAGCCGAGGTCTCCAACGGATCGTTGGCCGCTCCACAGTCAATCAACAGCGTTGTGCCATCGGGCGCCAGCAGAAACGCCGCATTACCGCGGCCCGTGTCGATGTGATGAATCTCAAGCCGGCCCGGTGACCACGCAGGCAGCACAGCACGGCCGCTTACCGCAGAAGATGCAAGCAGCTTCGATCCCCCCAGCGCCATGCCGGCAACGAGAAACTGCCTTCTTGTCCAGACTGGTGTCTTCAGAGATTCGGCCATCACTACACTCTCATGATGAGATACCTGCGCGCAGCGGAGCTCGAAGCATTGATGCCGCCCCGAGCGCATTGCCGATCGAAGGCATGATCGGGACCGCGAGGCAACTACGCATACGCCAGTTGCCGCCCGCGGTCCTGCTCAAACCCCGCTGCCCTATGCCAGGATCGGAATGCCTGCGATCCGCTTTTGCCACTCAGCCGGACCGGTCTGATGGACGCTGGTTCCCTTCGCATCCACGGCGACGGTCACGGGCATATCCCTTACGTCGAACTCGTAGATAGCTTCCATGCCCAGGTCGCCGAAGGCCAGCAGCGTGGAGCCGTGGATGGCCTTCGAGACCAGATAAGCCGCACCGCCCACGGCCATCAGGTAAACCGCTTTGTAGTCGCGGATTGCATCGATCGCGGCTGGTCCACGCTCGGCTTTGCCCACCATGCCCAGCAGGCCGGTCTCTGCCAGCATCTGCCGTGTGAACTTGTCCATGCGCGTAGCCGTTGTCGGACCCGCCGGCCCTACCACCTCGTCGCGCACCGGATCCACTGGACCCACGTAATAGATGAAGCGGTTGCGGAAGTCCACGGGCAGCTTCTCGCCGCGATTCAGCATGTCGGTTAGCCGCTTGTGCGCAGCGTCGCGTCCGGTCAGCAACTTTCCGCTGAGCAGCAGAACCTCACCCGGCTTCCATGAAGAAACTTCTTCGCGCGTGACGGTGTCGAGATTCACACGCCGCGCCCCGCTTACATCGTAGGTCAACTTCGGCCAGGCGTCGAGCGAAGGCGGATCGAGATAGACCGGCCCCGATCCATCCAGCACAAAGTGCGCATGGCGCATGGCGGCGCAGTTGGGAATCATGGCCACGGGAAGGTTTGCGGCATGGGTCGGATAATCGCGCACCTTCACGTCAAGGACGGTGGTTAATCCGCCCAAGCCCTGTGCGCCAATGCCGAGCCGGTTCACTTTGTCATAGAGCTCCAGGCGCAGTTCCTCGGCGCGCGTGGTTGCTCCGCGCGCCTGAAGCTGCTGAATATCGATCGGGTCCATCAGGGATTCCTTAGCCATCAACATGGCTTTCTCCGCCGTGCCGCCGATGCCAATGCCGAGCATCCCGGGCGGGCACCATCCGGCGCCCATCGTGGGCACAGTTTTGAGAACCCAGTCCACAATCGAGTCGGAGGGGTTGAGCATGGCAAACTTCGACTTCGCCTCAGAACCACCGCCCTTGGCCGCAACCGTGACCTCGACGTTATCGCCAGGCACCAATTCCACATTGACTACGGCCGGTGTGTTGTCGCGCGTATTTTTGCGAGCGCCGGCGGGATCAGCAAGCACCGAGGCGCGCAGCACATTTTCCGGCGCAAGATAGGCGCGGCGCACGCCTTCGTCCACCAATTCCTGAATTCCCATGGAATCGCTGCCACCGGCAGCGGCCGCAAAGCGCACGTTCATGCCTACCTTGACGAATGCGTTCACGATTCCGGTGTCCTGGCAGATCGGCCGATGCCCTTCAGCGCACATGCGGCTGTTGATGAGAATTTGCGCGATGGCGTCGCGGGCCGCCGGCGACTGCTCACGCTCGTAAGCCCTGGCCAGCGAAGTGATGTAATCCACCGGATGGTAGTAGCTGATGTACTGCAACGCGCCAGCGATGCTGGCAACGAAATCTTCCTGCTGGATGACTGTCATAGTGCGGAACACTCCTTGGTTTCCTGACGAATCTAGGGTAATG
>JAJYBT010000589.1 GCA_021778875.1 Acidobacteriota bacterium
GTCCGCAGGGGTGAACACACGTCCGGCCAGAAGCGGCTGTTGCAGCGCTGCGAAATATCCGGCCGTCACATTTGGACTCTCGAAGTCCATCCTCTCGCCCTCTTTCGGCTTGTACCCCGCAATCTTGTACCCGTTCACCTCCATGTCCTGATCAAGCACGGGGTCGGTCGTTCCCGCCGCCTGTGTCACACCCGGAATCCTCGCCAGCGCGTCCAGCGCTCTCTGAATCACTGCCGGCTTCTGCTGTTCGCTATACCCCGCGCTTCCGGTATCAAGAGAAAACTGCACCAGGTGCCGCGTGTTGTAACCCAGGCTCTGATCACGCAAATTGTCCAGCGTGCGCAAAAACAGCCCCGCTCCGCCCAGCAGCACTACGCTCAGCGCAATCTGCGCGCCAACGGCAATCTTTCGAAGCCGTACCTGTGTTCTGCCGCAGAGCTTCCACAAGGTTGGGACGCATGAAGTGCAGCACCGGAGCCAGGCTGAACAGCACGCTCGCCACAACGCCAACCGCCAGCGCAAACAGCAGCATCGTCGCATCTACATTGGCCGAATAAGGCTGGCTGCCCGGGCTTGCGTTCACCAGCAGATGCACCAGCGTCCGCGCCACCAGAGGCGCCAGCATCACTCCGCCCAGCGCGCCCATCACCCCGATCAGCAATCCTTCGGTCAATAGCTGACCCGTAATCCGTCCCCGCTTTGCACCCAACGCATAGCGCATCGCCATCTCTCGCGCGCGCCCCACCGCGCGTAGCAACAGTAACGTCGCTACGTTGATCGCGCACATCAGCACCAGCAGACCCGCCATGCTCATCAAAATCACCAGCGGCGTCTTCAGGTCGCTGCGCCCGGGCGAGAACCCCCGCGAGTCGTCCAGCACCAGCAGGTGCGTCTCCTCCAAGAAGCTACGCTTAAAGCGCGCCGACGCATGCGGATACAGCGTCAGTTCATACTCCCGCAGCGAGTGCCAAAGAGGTGCCAGCGACGCTTGCGCCTGCTCCCTTGTTACACCCGGCTTTAGCCGCGCCACAATCGTCAGCCAGATCGACTGGTGATTTGTCAGATTGTGTCGCGTCGCCATCCACGGCATGGCGACATCACTCATACTGATGGGCACAAACGCACCCGGATCATACCCGCCAATCGCCGACTCAAAATTCTCTGGAGCTACTCCGATCACCGTGAAAGGGTGCCCGTTCATCTGAACCGTCTGCCCTACGATGTCGGGCCGCGCCGCAAACCGCGAGCGCCAATAGTTGTAGCCCAACACCATCACCGGATTCGCGCCCGCCGCCGTATCGTCCTGCGGCGTCATCAGCCGCCCCAGTGCCGGCCTCAGCCCCAGCACCTGGAAGTAATTCCCGCTCACCACTTCAACGTCTTTGTCCTCGGCATGGTTCTGCCAGGTCAAGCCCACATTGGTATGCATCGCAGCCAGCATGCCGCTGAAAACTTTATTCTGGTCGCGCAGGTCCTTGTACATCGGGTACGAGAAGTAGTTCCTCATGTCTCCGCCAAAACTGCTGGCCGAGCCGCTGAACGCGCCTTGAAATTCAAACCGCACCAGTTGCTGCGGCTTCTCCACCGGAAGCATGCGCAGCAACACCTGGTCGAACAACGTAAACACCGCCGCGTTCGCGCCGATTCCAAGCGCCAGCGTGATCACAACTGTCAATGTGAATCCTGGCGACTTGCGCAACTGCCGCAGCGCGTGCCGCACATTCTGTATCAAGACGCCCATCCCGCCTCCAGGCACACTTCTCTGGCTCAGATACATGCACCCGTCACGCCACTCCGCCTCCGGCGACAGACATCGCTAAGTACTTCATTCTCCGTCCACGAACGAAGGCCAGAGGATCGACGACCTCTGGCCTCGCTGTCCGTAATCGCGAACCGCTGTCCAAAACCGGACAGCCCTCTACTTCGCCTTCCACGTCTGATGCGGCCGCGCGACCGCCCACATCTGCGCCGCAATCTCGTCCATCAACCCCATCCGATCCGTGCCCACTCGATACAGATCAAAGTGCGTCCGGTTGGGAATGAATGTGATGTGCGCATCCGCATGCAGACTCTTCAGCCTCGCATCCAGCAGGTGCGCCGCACCGTCCAGATAGAACGTATCCGCCGTACCCACATAGACGTGAATCTTACCCTTCAAATATCGCCCGCGCGTCGCCCAGGTCGCCTTGCAGATATGCGCCAGGTCATAGTGCTCGTGCCAATACGCCACCACCTTCGGATTCACATCACCTGTCGCACGATCAAACATCGGTACTGGACGCCCATCCTTGCCGCGCGGCGAAAACACCCAGTCGAACGACGCCATCTGCCCGCCATACGGCCCTAGCACCTGCTCTAGTTTTGCAAACTGCTCAAAGGTCTCAATCACATGTGCATGGTCCCGCACCAGCGGATACGGCGTCCCGTCCGGCTTGAAATACACGTTCGCGTGCGGCGCATAAAGGTCCGGCCCAGTAAAGTTGTGGAAGTCGCTCGGGTCCGGCGACGTCGACCAAGTGCCCCCAAAAATCCGCGGATAGTTGATCTGCAACTGCAGCGTCGCCCATCCCCCCGACGAGTGCCCCTGCAGAAAGCGCCCGCTCGGCCGCGCATCCATCTTGTAGCGCGCCTCCAGATACGGAATGAACTCTTGCGTCAGCGCTGTGCCCCACGGCCCGTCATTCACTGAGTTCGCAAACTCATGCGTTCCCGTCGGCAGCGACTCGTCCAGCATCACCCAGATCATCGGAGGCATCTTGCCTTCGGCCATCCGCTGGTAGAGCATCTCGCCCGTGAACTTTGAGTAGCGCATGTTCCCGCCAAAGCCGAATGTCCAATAGACCGTCGGATAGCGCTTCTTCGCCTTCGCGTTATAGCCCGGCGGCGTCATGACCCACGCCTGCACATACATCGCCCGGCCCCAGAAGTTCGTCAGCACCGCACTCTGCATGCGCTCCTTGTGCGCCGCCGCCTCCGCCGCCGGAGTCACCATCTTCGTCATGGCAGGCGGCAGCGGCCGCTCCTTCACCGTGCTCGACAGCGTCAGCTCAGGCTCACTTCCCTGGCCCGGAGTCCAGTTGGCCAAGTCCACCACACCGCTGATCCAGTCGCCTGCCGTCCGGCCGGAGTAGTTGTACGTGTGCCCCACATCCAGTACCGCCTGCGCCTCATAGTTCCCCGGCTTCAGGCTCGAAAAAGGCTTCGGATACGCAATATCATCCGTGTCCACATCCACCGACGCGCCCGGTTTCAGGTCGTGAATCTCCTTCGCCGCAACATACGTCGCCGTCGGATCAAATTCACTGATGCTGACCGACTTCCCACCCGATCCCGCCTTCAGAAATATCAGCAGCCGCCCCGACACCGGAGCATGAACCTCCGGCCC
>JAJYBT010000590.1 GCA_021778875.1 Acidobacteriota bacterium
AACCCTCCCGCAAAGCCATTCAGGAGGCCCTCGCCGACGCCCTCATGCTCCCCGAGCTGCCCCGCCGCATCGAGTGCTTCGACATCTCCCACATCCAGGGCGCGGAAACCGTTGCCTCCCTCGTCGTCTGGGAAGACGGCAAGATGAACAAGTCCGCCTATCGCAAATTCAAAGTGATGACCGTGCAGGGCGTCGACGATTTTGCCTCGATGCGCGAAGTTGTCCACCGCCGTTACAAGCGCATCCGCGATCAACAAACGCCGCAGAAGAATCTCGATCAACCGGATACGTTGGGTGCCCCATCCGGCTGTCATCCTGAGCGAAGCGCAGCGGAGTCGAAGGACCTGCTTCTTGGAAATGGCGGCGCAAGGGTGGGAGACCACGAACCTCAACCCGCCAAAAGCAAAGAACCAGCCACTATGCCTTCGCTCGTCCTCATCGACGGCGGCCTCGGCCAGCTCCACGCCGCCGCCGACGCGCTGGAGTCCCTGGGCTTCACCTCGCAGCCCCTCGCCTCCATCGCCAAAAAAGAGGAAGTCATCTACCTCTACGGCAATGAAGATGAACCCGTCGTCCTCGACCGCCGCTCACCCGTACTGCATCTCGTCCAGCTCATCCGCGACGAGAGCCACCGCTTCGCCGTCGGCTACCACCGCCAGCGCCGCGCCATGCGCGACCGCGATTCAGAACTGCTGAATATTCCCGGCGTAGGCCCGCAAACCCGCCAGCGACTCCTCACTCACTTCGGCAGTCTGCGCGACGTTCAGCAAGCCACCGCCGAATCCCTCGCCGCGGTAGTCTCCCGCAAAACCGCCAACGCTATTTGGTACCACTTCCACTCCGAGCAAGCCACAACCTAGCCCAGCGATCCCCGCGCGCGCCGATACCCAGTTGGCGATGCGCAACCAGTGCGACTTGAATCGAATCTTATTGTGAACTATCTGTCACACACGATCGGGGCACACCCAACTAACCTGAAAGCGAAAGCGCTGGCAAAGGAGTGGTCCAATGGCTCTTAAGACAACTCAGTGGGATGCAGCCGAGTATCTCGACGGCCCCAAGGCCATCGCCGCGTATCTCGAAGCGGCCTTTGACGAGGGCGATCCTGCGCTGATTGCCGCCGCACTTGGCGACGTTGCGCGGGCCAAAGGCATGACCGACCTCGCCAAGCGCACTGGAGTAACCCGCGAAGCGCTTTACAAAGCTCTTTCGCCCACCGGCGATCCAAGGCTCTCGACATTTCTCGGCGTGATGAAGTCTCTCGGAATCAAGATCAAACCCCGCGCAGCATGATGTCTGCCCAGCCTTGTTTCCCTGGCATCACTGCATGGACCGGCCTTTGCGGCAACTCATCAAGCTCTGCTGACCTGCCACGACTTCCTGACGCGATTCGGGCCGCGGTCACTGGTGGCGTTTCGATTCCTGTTTCTTTGCACAGGCAGGCTATGCTACGTTTTTTCTCTCCCCCAGGAGGATGACATGCAAGTGCGAACCTGCGGGCCGGCAGCCATTGCCCTCACGCTGCTTCTTGTCGGCTGCAACCCCGCTCCGCCGCCACCCGCCCCAGACACCCGTGAGGCCGACGCCAGGGCCATCCGCGACTTCGAGGCCGCCGCAGTGCAGGCCGACGCCTCCAGAGATGTCGAGAAATTTACCGCATTCTATGCAAACGACGCGTCGCTTTTCATGCCCGGGGCGCCCGTCATCAACGGCAAGGCAGCCATTGAGGCCGCACTCAAGCCCATGCTCGCGGACAAGAATTTCTCCCTCACCTTCGCCTCGGACAAGGTGGACGTTGCAAAGTCCAGTGATCTGGCCTACAGCCAGGGAGCATACACCATGACCATGACTGCCCCGAAGACCAAGAAGGTCCTCACCGAAAAGGGCAAATACGTCACGGTCTTCAAGAAGCAGGCCGATGGCAGCTGGAAGGCCGTGGCCGACATCTTCAATGAAGATGCTCCTGCGGCGCCGGCGAAGTAGCGCCAGCGCGCAGGCCGCCGAAACACAAGACCGTGGCCCCACAGCCGCACTTCTGACAGGTCCGGCAGTGGGGCCACGGCCATCTTTCTCACGCCTCTTCCAGCGGCGCCGCGGTCATCTCGAACTCGACATGCCGCGCGCCAAGAATGGGATGGTGCGCGGTCAGTCGCACCTTGCCCGCTTGCTCGGTCGCGCGAATCCACACAGCGCCGGTCCCTCCAACAAGCGCGAACGGATTGTCGCCAATCAGTTCTGCTGGTCCTGTCAGTTGAAAGCGAATCGCGTCGTTGGCAAACGGACGAATGGCGTCAAACTCATCCGTCACGCGCAGAACCACGCGGGTCGTGTCCGCCCCATCGGCTGTGAGCGTCGTGTCATCGGGCAGCAGCGTAAATTTCTGATCGACGCCCTTGCCCGAGAAGCTGCGCGAGATGACCTGCTTGCCCTGGATGTATCCGTCGATTCGCAAATCGCCCCAGCCCGCGCGCACATGGCTCAGATCGGCGCTGAACGGCGCATATTTCAGATGCGCAAACTGTGCGCGATCCGGATCTGCCTCGGTCACCAGCTCGCCATTCACATAGAACTTCATGTGGTCGCAGTTCGACGAAACCAGCGCCGTTGTAAATCCGATGCTCTCATCGCCGCGCGCCCAATGAAAGGCGGGCGCCAGCACAATCTCCTCGTCCGGGTCGCACTGCGAGCGGTAGAAACCCGCCGCCGGCTTGGGCTCGCGGAAAATGTCCGTCACGCCGTGGTAGCAGATGCGGTCGCCCGAGCCGAAATTCCCGTGGGTGTTATAGTCAAACGCGCACCAGCCGATACCCCCCGCGTACTGCGGATTGGAAGCCAGCTGGTTGTGAACGCGCGCGTGCCGCACCGTATGTTCGCGCAGCCGCTCCACGTTGTCGATTGTCTTCGTCGGATAGGTGTGGCCCACGAACTCGGTATTCAGATAGAGAGGATGATTCGGCTCTCTCAGCGGGAAGCCGAAGTCGTTCACGGTGAAGACGTCTTCCAGCAGCTCTGACTCCGCAAAGTTGCGAATGCCGCCCGTCTGCCGTGTGGGGTCGAGTTTGTGGGCCATCGCGTTCGTGCGCGTGTAGAAGTCGTGATTGTCGCGCGACTCGTTGATGCGCACACCCCAAAGAATGATCGACGGGTGGTTCCAGTCGCGGCGAATCATGCGGCTGACGTTGTCCACGGAGATGTCCTGCCAGGCGAGATCGCCGATGTGCTGCCAGCCCGGAATCTCCTCAAGCACAAGCAGGCCAATCTCGTCGCAGGCGTCGAGGAAGTGGCGCGATTGCGGATAGTGCGAGGTGCGCACGATGTTGCACTTCAGATTTCTGCGCAGGACAAGCGCATCGCGGCGCTGCACGCGGCCCGGCATTGCCTGA